>NZ_JBHVUQ010000038.1:0-51449 GCF_042884105.1 Streptomyces sp. NPDC058157 | reverse complement strand
AGGGGGTTGATCTCGGAGACCGCGCCGACGAACGTGGTCTTGCCCACGCCGAAGCCGCCCGCCACCACGATCTTCGCGGAGGTGGTGGAGCGAGCGGCACCGCCGTTAGAGCTTGCGAAGTCCACTGAGCACCCTTTCGAGCAGCGTTACGTCCGGCGTTCCGCCGGCCTCTCCATTGCCCGGCTGGTGGATCGCCACCATGCCGGCCTCCGCCAGGTCGGCCACGAGGATCCGGGCCACACCGAGCGGCATCGACAGCAGCGCGGAGACCTCGGCGACCGACTTCACCTCGCGGCACAGGGTGCAGATGCGCTGGTGCTCCGGCAGCAGGCCGGACAGGTGCATCGGGTCGGCCGTCGTGCTGACCAGGGCCTCGATGGCGAGCTGGTAGCGCGGCCGGGTCCGGCCACCGGTCATCGCGTACGGACGCACCAGCGGCTGGTCGCCTTCCGAGTACGAGTCTTCGTACGCATCGGGGTAGGCGGGGGGCGGGGTCATTGATCCTCCGGGCTGGACAGCAGTGGTCAGCGTGCCGTCTGAGGGGGCGGCCGGTGGGGGGGACTTGATGACGGCCTTCGGGGGTACTGGGGTTCCGGGACGCGGTCCCGGTCCTCCCGGCCGGAAGTACCGTCCGGCCGGGAGAGGGGGTGTCAGGTGAGCAGGCTCCCCTGGAGTTCCGCGCGCAGGTCCGGGGTGAGGACGTTGCCGGCGCGGTCCACGAGGAGGGCCATCTCGTAGCCGACGAGGCCGATGTCGCACTCGGGGTGCGCGAGCACCGCGAGCGAGGACCCGTCGGAGACCGACATGAGGAAGAGGAACCCACGGTCCATCTCCACCACGGTCTGGTTGACGGCGCCGCCCTCGAAGATCCGGGAGGCTCCGGCGGTCAGCGAGGTCAGACCGGAGGCCACGGCCGCCAGCTGATCGGCGCGGTCACGGGGGAAACCTTCGGACATGGCCAGAAGGAGTCCGTCGGCGGAGACCACCACCGTGTGGGACACCCCGGGGGTGTTGTCCACGAAGTTGGTGATCAACCAGTTCAGGTTCTGTGCCGCCTGGCTCATCGAGCTCAACTATCGCTCCTGCTGGTAAGTGGGGTCGATCTGGTAACTGCCGGTCGCCGGGCCGGAACCGGCCTGCCGTCCCTGCTGGATACCGCGTCGGAGGTTGGTGAGACGGCCGCGCACGTCGTCCGGTGCACGCGACACCTGCGGCCCGGCCGGGGCCTCGGCCTGCTGCTGGGCGGTACCGGCGACGAGGTTGGCCCGCGGCACCCGCCGGGGGAGCCCCGAGGTGGTGATCCCGCCGGCCGCGGGCTGGCGCACGCGCTCGGCCTGCCGCATCAGCTCGTCGTTGGGGGAGGACCGCCAGCTGACCTGCGGCGTGCTGCCGGTGACCGCCGTGGCGGGCTCGGCCGCGAGCTCCTGTCCCCGCTGCGGCAGCGGCTGCTGCTGCTGGGGGGCCGGCGCCTGCTGGGGCTGCTGCGGAACGGCCGGCGCCTGTCCGGCGGACGGGCCGCCGTGCTGGCCGGACCAGTTCGACTCCAGCGTATCGAAGATCGGACTGCGCAGCTCACCACCGGGCTGGCCCGGGGCCGGGGGCAGCGCCTCCGGCTGGTACGCCTGCGGGAGCTGCGGGGCCTCGGCACGCGGCGCGGGGGCGTAGCCGCCGGGCTGCCGGTCCTGGCCCTGCTGGTCCGCGTACCCGCCGACACCGGGGCCGCCGGGACGGGCGAACTGGCCCGTCGCGAACTGGCCCGTGGCGGACGGGTCGAGGTGGCCGGCGGGCTGCGGGCGCTCGAACTGGCCGGTGGTGGACGGGTCCTGGGGACCGCGCACGTCCGGGCGCTGGAACTGGCCGGTGGTGGACGGGTCCTGGGGACCGCGTACGTCCGGGCGCTGGAACTGCCCGGTCGTGGAGTTGCCGGCCGGCGGGTACGGGGCGTTGAAGTCGGGGCGGGCGAACTCCGCCGTCGAGCCGGGGCCCGACAGCTCGTCGTGGCCGCGCGGGGCCTCCTGCCCGGCCTGCCCGGCGCCCCAGCTGGTGGCCTGCGGCATCCCGGCGGCCGGACCGCCCGGGCCCGGGAGCTCCGGACGGCCCGCGGCGCCGCCCTGCGGCGGGAGCTGCGGACGCCGGCGCTTGACCGGGGCTCCGGGGCCGCCCTGCTGCTGCGGGGCCTGGCCCGGCTGCTGGACCGGGGCCGGACCGCCCTGGGGCGGCTGCGGACGCTCGAAGCCGCCGCCCTGGGCCGGGAAGACACCGGGGACGGAGGCCTGGGGCACGCCCGAGGGACGGGCCTGCGGGCCGCTGAAGAGGTTGTTGTCCTGGCCGGCCGGAGCACCGGCGGGGCCGCCCTGGCCACGGCCGGGCTGCGGAGCACCGCCGCCGAAGCCGCCCTGGCCCTGCGCCTGGCCCGTCGGAGCGGCGGGACCGCCCTGCGGACGGGGACCCTGGCCCTGCGGCCGCTGCTGCGGACCACCGGCCGGGCCGCCCTGGCCGGGCAGCGCGGGACGCTGCCCGCCGCCGACCTGGCCGCGCTGCTGGCCCGCGCCCACGGGGGGACGCGCGCCGGCGCCGGGGACCTGACCCTGGGCGCCGGGGGCACCCTGGCCGCCGGGGCCGCCCGCCTGGCCGCCCTGGCCCGGAACCGGACCCGGCTTCTTGCCGCCCTGGGCGACGTCCACCGGGAGCATGACGAGCGCGGTCGTACCGCCCGAGTCGGAGGGGCGCAGCTGGATGCGGATGCCGTGTCGCAGGGACAGGCGGCCGACCACGAACAGGCCCATGCGGCGGGAGACGGAGACGTCCACGGTCGGCGGCGACGCGAGCCGCTCGTTGATCGCGGCGAGGTCCTCGGGGGACAGGCCGATACCGGTGTCGTGGATCTCGACGAGCACCCGGCCGTCGGGCAGCGCGTGGCCGGTGACCTTGACCTTGGTCTGCGGGGAGGAGAACGAGGTGGCGTTCTCCAGCAGCTCGGCGAGGAGGTGCACGAGGTCGTTGACGACGCGGCCGGCGACGTCGGTGCCGGGCACCGCCGCCAGCTCGATGCGCTCGTACTGCTCCACCTCGGACGCGGCGGCGCGGAGCACGTCGACGAGCGGGACGGGGCGGGTCCACCGGCGGCCCGGCTCCTCGCCCGCGAGGACGAGGAGGTTCTCACCGTTACGCCGCATTCGGGTGGCGAGGTGGTCGAGCTTGAAGAGGGAGGAGAGCTGGTCCGGGTCGGCCTCGCGCGACTCCAGTTCGGAGATGAGCGACAGCTGGCGCTGGATGAGGCCCTGGGAGCGGCGCGAGAGGTTGGTGAACATCGCGTTGACGTTGCCCCGGAGGAGGGCCTGCTCGGCGGCGAGGCGGACGGCCTCGCGGTGCACGTCGTCGAAGGCCGCGGCCACCTGGCCGATCTCGTCGCGGGTGTGCACGCCGACGGACTCCACGGAGGTGTCGACGTCCTGCGGGTCCGACTCCGAGAGCTGCTTGACGAGCTCGGGCAGACGGTCCTGGGCGACGCGCGTCGCGGTGTCCTGCAGTCGGCGCAGCGAGCGGATCATGGACCGGGCCATGACGAAGGCGCCGACGAGGGAGACACCGAGGACGAGGAGGATCAGGGCACCGTTGATGATGGCGTCCTGCTGCGACTCGTTCTTGAGCTCGCGGGCCTTCTGCTCCATGTCCTCGAGCAGGGTCAGCTCGATGACCTTCATCGCCTGGAGCTTGGTGTCGTCGGCGTCGTACCAGTCCATCCAGGACCGGTTCTTCTCCTTGGCGAACTGTCCCTGGGTGCTCAGCACGCGGCGGGCGTAGTGGTCGGCGCTGCCGATCTCGGTGTTGCCGTCGCCGAGCGCCGCGAGGAGCTCCTCGGGCTTGCCCTGGTAGACGAGTTCGAAGGTCTTCTTCGCCTGGCTCTCGCCGCGGAGCGCGGAGAGGCCGTAGAGGCGGTCGTTCTCTTCCAGCTTGCCCGGCTTGTCGGAGCTCTCCAGCAGCGAGGCGGCGATGATGGCGCGCTGGATGGAGGCGTACTCCTTGGCGGAGGAGAAGGCGGCCAGGGCGCGGGTGCGCTTGATCATCTCCGGGTTGGAGGTGGCCTGTGCCATGTCCTGCGACAGCGAGAGCAGCGAGACGATCAGGGCGTTGTACTCGGTGACCGTCTGCTGGGCGCCGTTCATGTACGCCTTTTTGCGGATGTCCTCGATGCCGGTGAGCTGGCGGCCGATCTGCAGGATGTTGTTGCGGATCGACTTGAGGGTCTCGTCCTTGTCCTCCGCGCTGTCGACCTTGTCGGTCGCGGCGGCGAAGGCCTTGGCGGCGGAGTCGGTCTGGTCGCGCACGCCCTGGACGAGGCTGTTGGCCTTGCCGTCCCTGGTGATCGACATCGGGCCGGCCGACTTGTCCCGCTCCTCCTGGAGCATGGCGGCCAGGTTGGTGGCCTGCCGGGTCATCGTCGTCAGCAGCTGCATGTGCTCCAGCTGGGCGATGTCGTTGAGCGAGTCGTTGATGCGGAAGCCACCGAGGGTGGTGGCCGCGACGACGGGCAGGGTCAGCAGCGACACCAGTCGCGTGCTGATGCGCCAGTTCTGCATCGCGAGGCGCGAGCCCGAGCTGGGGGCCTTGGGTATCGCCTCGTCCTGCTCCACGGTCTCGGCCTTGGCCTTGCCCTTGGAGCGGCCCGCCTTCGGGGCCTTGCCGGACTTCCCGCGGCCCTTGGCCTTGCCCGAGGGGGTGGTTTCGAGCCCCGCCCCTTCGAAGGCCGGGCCGCGGCCCGGGGCGTGCTGGGGCGAGGCGCCACGGTCGGTCCCGCCGAGCGGCTCCTGCTCCGCCGCAGCTTCCCCTCGGCCCTGAAGGGCCTGGGGAGACCCCTTGCCATCCCTCTTGAATCGTCCCTGCACTAGCGTCGCAACCTCTGGACCAGGCGCCCCGCCGGATCAGCGGCGGAACGGTGTCGAGTCGTGGGGCACTGACGGCCCCATGGTGGTCGTCGGTGACCGGCGCGTCTCCCTGTCGATGCCACCGCGCTCGGCGCTCTCTTGCGCCACCTGCGCGCCGGCTGATACCCGCGGCGGTCTCGCGAATTCCAGCACAGTGGGGGATCTCCAACAAGGTGCGCGTGTCGCCCCGGCGAGCCGGTCACGGCTTGTGACAGACGGGCTACGCGACGTGGAAGTCCAATGCGGATGAATCGGACTTACGCCAATCAAAGCTCGCGCCTGGCAAGGTGTCCCAGTCGAGATGATCAGGAGCGGAATGGCGCATTCAGTGGCGCAATGTCCGTTTCGGGGGCGGCAATTGACTGTCAGTTATGTCCGTATTGCCCGCTGACTGGTGAGCAAACTCACACGCCTCTGGCTATTACCAACCGGTTCACTCGGGGATTCGGATGTTTAGCCTTGCCTGTTAAAGGGTTGGCGCCACATCCGGCGCAGCAGTCGACCCACACCCCACCAGCGAGCCGAGGGCCCGAAACTCCGATGAAGACGACGTCGATGATCCGCAACATAGCCAACCCCCGCCGCACCACCCTCGCGCACCTCAAGGACGCCGAGGACCTGCAGGCGGCCCCGGCCTCCCCGGAGCACCGCGTCGAGCTGCCCACCCAGACCGCGAACCCGCGCCGCACCGTCCTCATGGACGCCCCGGTCGCCGCCGCGCAGTAAAAGGAGCGCGAAGCGCCCGCCCCCACCGCGTTAGCCTGGAGTACGCAGACTCCAGCCAGCGGAAACACAAGAGGGGCAGACGCAGCAGGTGCGCATCGCCAGGTTCTCGATCGACGGCAACGTCGCGTTCGGCGCGGTCGAGGGCAGCACTGCCCTCGCGGCGTCCGAAGGCGAGCTCGTCCTCGACATCATCAAGGGCATCCCGTTCGCGGACTTCGAGCTCTCCGGCACGAAGGTCCCGCTGAGCAAGGTCCGGCTGCTGCCGCCCGTGCTCCCGAACAAGGTCGTGGCCGTCGGCCGCAACTACGCGGAGCACGCGGCGGAGCTCGGCAACGAGCTCCCGGAGGCGCCCATCACCTTCTTCAAGCCCTCCACGTCGGTGGTCGGCTCCGGCGACCCGATCGTCTACCCCTCCTTCTCCCAGGACGTCCACCACGAGGCGGAGCTCGCCGTGGTCATCGGGCGCATGTGCCGCGAGGTCCCGAAGGAGCGCGTCAAGGACGTCATCCTCGGCTACACCTGCGCCAACGACGTCACCGCCCGCGACGTCCAGCAGCGCGAGAAGCAGTGGGCCCGGGCCAAGGGCTTCGACAGCGCCTGCCCCCTCGGCCCCTGGATCGAGACCGGCCTGGACCCGGCGGCGATCGCCGAGGGCCTGACGGTGCAGTGCACCGTCAACGGCGAACAGCGCCAGCTCGGCCGCACCAGCGACATGGTCCGCTCCGTCGAGGACCTGGTCGTGCACATCAGCGAGGCCATGACGCTGCTCCCGGGCGACGTCATCCTCACGGGGACCCCGGCCGGAGTCGGCCCCCTCAACGTCGGCGACGAGGTCGCCGTCACCATCGAAGGCATCGGCACTCTCACCAACAGGGTGATCAAGCGTGGCTAACGCGAACGTCCGCGTACGTTTCTGTCCCTCCCCGACCGGCAACCCCCACGTGGGCCTGGTCCGGACCGCCCTCTTCAACTGGGCGTTCGCCCGCCACCACGGCGGTACGTTCGTCTTCCGCATCGAGGACACCGACGCGGCGCGCGACTCCGAGGAGTCCTACCTCCAGCTGCTCGACTCCCTGCGCTGGCTCGGCTTCACCTGGGACGAGGGCCCCGAGGTCGGCGGCCCGCACGCCCCGTACCGGCAGTCCGAGCGCATGGACATCTACAAGGACGTCGCGCAGAAGCTCCAGGACGGCGGCTACGCCTACTCCTGCTACTGCACCACCGAGGAGCTCGACACCCGCCGCGACGCCGCCCGCGCCGCCGGCAAGCCCTCCGGCTACGACGGCCACTGCCGCGAGCTGAGCGCCGAGCAGGTCGCCGCGTACGAGGCCGAGGGCCGCACCTCGATCGTCCGCTTCCGGATGCCCGACGAGACCATCACCTTCACGGACCTGGTCCGCGGCGAGCTCTCCTTCACCCCGGAGAACGTGCCGGACTTCGGCATCGTCCGCGCGAACGGCGCCCCGCTGTACACGCTGGTCAACCCGGTCGACGACGCGCTGATGGAGATCACGCACGTCCTGCGCGGCGAGGACCTGCTCTCCTCCACCCCCCGCCAGATCGCCCTCTACAAGGCGCTGATCGAGCTGGGCGTCGCCAAGAGCACCCCGCAGTTCGGCCACCTGCCGTACGTGATGGGCGAGGGCAACAAGAAGCTCTCCAAGCGCGACCCCGAGTCCTCGCTCAACCTCTACCGCGAGCGCGGCTTCCTGCCCGAGGGCCTGCTGAACTACCTCTCGCTCCTCGGCTGGTCCTTCTCCAAGGACCAGGACATCTTCTCGATCGAGGAGATGGTGGCGAAGTTCGACATCGACGGCGTCAACGCCAACCCGGCCCGCTTCGACCTCAAGAAGGCCGAGGCGATCAACGCCGACCACATCCGCCGGCTGGACCCGAAGGCCTTCGCGGACGCCTGCGCCCCGTGGCTGCGCGCCCCGCACGCCAACTGGGCGCCCGAGGACTTCGACGCCGACGCCTGGGACCGGATCGCCCCGCACGCCCAGACGCGTGTGACGGTCCTCTCGGACATCACCGCGAACGTGGACTTCCTCTTCCTCAAGGAGCCCGTCGAGGACCAGGCGTCCTGGGACAAGGCCATGAAGGGCGAGCCCGCGGCCCTGCTGACCACGGCCCGGGAGAACCTCCTCGCCGCCGACTGGTCGGACCCGGAGTCCCTCAAGCAGGCCGTCCTGACCGCCGGCGAGGCCCACGGCCTCAAGCTCGGCAAGGCCCAGGCGCCGGTCCGCGTGGCGGTCACCGGCCGCACCGTCGGCCTGCCGCTGTTCGAGTCCCTGGAGATCCTGGGCAAGGAGCGCTCGATCGCGCGCATCGACGCGGCCCTGGCGAAGCTCGCCGCCTGACCCGCGCCCTCCCGAAGGGGCGGCAGCCGATCCGGCTGCCGCCCCTTCGGCGTTGTCGGCGCCACGGCCTAGGGTGCGTGCAGTTGACCGCATGCTCCGTGGAAGGCCGAACCTTGCCCCTCACCGCCCCCGACTTCGACCGGTACTTCGAGCCGGGCCACACCTTCACCTACGAGAGCGGCGAGTCCGGCACCCTCGCGGTGGCCGTCGCGGGCGAGCTGTGGCTTCCCAGCGGCCGGGTGACCGCCTGCGACCCCTTCGTCAGCCTCGGCGGGGGATGGGCGGCCCCCTTCACCGTGCAGGTGGCGCCCGGCCGCTACCGCGCCGAGACGGCGGTGGCCACCCTCACCACCCCCGGCGCGGACCCCGGCGGTCCCCCGCACCTGCGCACGGCCGCCGCGCGCCTGGTGATCCGGGACGCGGCGACGGAGACGTGGGAGATGGCCGTCACCGAGGGGCAGGACGTCTCGGGGCTCGTCGAGGACGACGCGTACTTCGGCTACGGGGTGGACGCCGGTACCGGCTCGTTCTACGACCCGGCCGCCGACGGCTCCTTCCCGGACTGCGAGGGCGACGAGGGCCCCCTCTGGGACGCCTTCGAGCAGGCCGGCCACGGGCCCGGCCCGCACCTGGTCACGGGCGAGCACGGTCACAACCTCGTGGCCTTCGGCTCCGGCTGGGGTGACGGGCACTACCCGACGTGGGTCGGAAGGGACGCGGACGGCCGGGTCACCTGTTTCGTGACGGACTTCTTCGTCGTGCCCACACCGCAGGACGACCCGGCGTAGGCTCGCCGGTATGCCGATCCGCGCCGTGCTGTGGGACATCGACGACACCCTCTTCGACTACACGGGGGCCGATGCGGCCGGCCTGGCGCGGCACCTGGGGGACGAGGGGCTCGGCGACCGCTACGGAACGCCCGCCGAGGCCCTGGCCCTGTGGCGGAAGGCCACCGAGCTGCACTGGGCGCGCTTCTCCGCCGGTGAGGTCACCTTCCGCGGCCAGCGCCAGGACCGGGTGCGCGACTTCCTCGGGGAGCCCGCTCTGACCGCCGACGAGGCCGACGCCTGGTTCGAGCGCTACGTGGACCACTACAAGGCCGCCTGGGCCCTCTTCCCGGACGTCCTGCCCGCCCTGGACGCCCTCGCCGGCCGCTACCGCCACGGGGTGCTCTCCAACTCCTCCGAGGCCAACCAGGACCCCAAGCTGCGCCACCTCGGTCTGCGCGAGCGCTTCGAGGTGCTGGTGTGCGCCGCCGAGCTGGGGGTCAGCAAGCCCGACGCCGCCGCCTTCCTCGCCGCCTGCGACGCCCTCGGGCTGCCCCCGGCCGAGGTGGCGTACGTGGGGGACCAGCCGGAGATCGACGCACGGGGCGCGCGCGACGCGGGACTGACCGCCTTCTGGCTGGACCGGGACGGCGGACGGGGCCCCGGACCCGGGGGCGTACACCGGATCGAGGGGCTCGGAACCCTCCCCGACCTGCTGGCCGCTGATACCCGTTTTGGAGCACGGTCAGGCATCCGGTAATGTTCTTTCTGCGCCGGGGAGACGGGCCGAAAGGCCGGGAACCGGAGGCGCTAACCAAACGAAAGGCCCTCAGGGTCTTGAAGTTCGGTGGGCTATAGTGTAATTGGCAACACGAGGGTTTCTGGTTCCCTTATTCTAGGTTCGAGTCCTGGTAGCCCAGCGCAGTGCAGTAGTAACGCAGTGCTTTGCCCCCGTTGTGTAGCGGCCTAGCACGCCGCCCTCTCAAGGCGGTAGCGCCGGTTCGAATCCGGTCGGGGGTACAGATCCTTCCCGCAGGATCTCCAGGGTCGCTCCCGGAGGTTTTGATGCAGGATCGCTAGGGCCCCCGTTGTGTAGCGGCCTAGCACGCCGCCCTCTCAAGGCGGTAGCGCCGGTTCGAATCCGGTCGGGGGTACCAAGGTCTGGCTGGTCTAGACCATTGGGCTATAGTGTAATTGGCAACACGAGGGTTTCTGGTTCCCTTATTCTAGGTTCGAGTCCTGGTAGCCCAGCGCAGTACCGCAGTAAAGCTAGCCCCCGTTGTGTAGCGGCCTAGCACGCCGCCCTCTCAAGGCGGTAGCGCCGGTTCGAATCCGGTCGGGGGTACATGAGGGAGAGGCCCTCCGCGATCATCGCGGAGGGCCTCTTCGCTGTTCCCGGACGGGCGTGGGCCGGGGCACAAGTGTGGGCCCGGAGGCGCGAGTTCGGACGTGTGCGGCGTCGTACGCGCCCCCGGGCCCGGGGGTGTGGTGGAGCAGGGGCGGGGTGTCAGCCGGAGCGGCGCAGGGCCTCCGTCAGGCGGGCGGCCGCGTCGATGACGGCCTGGGCGTGCATGCGCCCCGGGTGCCGGGTCAGGCGCTCGATCGGACCGGAGACCGACACGGAGGCCACCACGCGGTTCGAGGGGCCGCGCACCGGTGCCGAGACGGACGCCACGCCGGGCTCCCGCTCGCCGATCGACTGCGCCCAGCCGCGGCGCCGTACGCCGGACAGGGCCGTCGCCGTGAAGCGCGCCCCCTGGAGGCCGCGGTGGAGCCGCTCGGGCTCCTCCCAGGCCATCAGGATCTGCGCCGCCGACCCCGCCTTCATCGGGAGTGTGGAGCCCACCGGGACGGTGTCCCGCAGGCCCGACAGCCGCTCGGCGGCCGCCACGCAGATGCGCATGTCGCCCTGACGCCGGTAGAGCTGCGCGCTCTCGCCCGTCACGTCACGGAGGTGCGTGAGCACCGGTCCGGCCGTGGCCAGCAGGCGGTCCTCGCCGGCCGCGGCGGCGAGCTCCGCCAGCCGCGGGCCCAGGATGAACCGGCCCTGCATGTCCCTCGCCACCATCCGGTGGTGTTCCAGTGCCACGGCAAGGCGATGTGCCGTGGGTCGTGCGAGCCCTGTCGCCGCGACCAGCCCGGCGAGGGTGGCCGGACCGGACTCCAGTGCGCTCAATACCAGAGCTGCCTTGTCGAGAACGCCGACGCCGCTAGAGTTGTCCATGAAACGATATTCACGTCTCACACTGTGAAACGCAAGTTCAAATTTTCCAAGAACCAGCGAGTCTGTATGTACGGGTCCACGAACCACTGGATCCGGGACGGTGAGCCGGAGGGAAAGAGCGATGGGTAGGACACTCGCGGAGAAGGTCTGGGACGACCATGTCGTCCGGCGCGCCGAGGGCGAGCCCGATCTCCTCTTCATTGATCTCCACCTGCTGCACGAGGTGACCAGCCCGCAGGCCTTCGACGGGCTGCGCCAGGCGGGTCGCAAGGTCCGGCGCCTGGACCTCACCATCGCGACCGAGGACCACAACACCCCCACCCTCGACATCGACAAGCCGATCGCCGACCCGGTCTCCCGCGCCCAGCTGGAGACGCTGCGCAAGAACTGCGCCGAGTTCGGTGTCCGCCTGCACTCGCTGGGTGACGTCGAGCAGGGTGTCGTGCACGTCGTCGGCCCGCAGCTGGGTCTGACGCAGCCGGGCACCACCGTGGTCTGCGGTGACTCCCACACCTCGACGCACGGCGCCTTCGGCGCGCTGGCCTTCGGCATCGGCACCAGCCAGGTCGAGCACGTGCTGGCCACCCAGACGCTGCCGCTGGCCCGCCCGAAGACGATGGCCATCACGGTCACCGGCGAGCTGGCCGAGGGCGTCACCGCCAAGGACCTGATCCTGGCGATCATCGCCAAGATCGGCACCGGTGGCGGCCAGGGCTACATCCTGGAGTACCGCGGCGAGGCCGTCGAGAAGCTCTCGATGGAAGCCCGCATGACCATCTGCAACATGTCGATCGAGGCCGGCGCCCGCGCGGGCATGATCGCCCCCGACCAGACCACCTTCGACTACCTGGAGGGCCGCGACCACGCCCCGACGGGCGAGGACTGGGACGCGGCGGTCGCGTACTGGAAGACCCTGCGCACCGACGAGGACGCCGTCTTCGACGCCGAGGTCGTCATCGACGGCTCCGCGCTCTCCCCGTTCGTCACCTGGGGCACCAACCCGGGCCAGGGCGCGCCGCTGTCCGCGAGCGTCCCCGACCCGGCTTCGTACGAGGACGCTTCGGAGCGCCTGGCCGCCGAAAAGGCCCTGGAGTACATGGGGTTGACCGCCGGCCAGCCGCTGCGCGAGATCAAGGTCGACACCGTCTTCGTAGGTTCCTGCACCAACGGCCGCATCGAGGACCTGCGCGCCGTCGCCGGCATCATCGGGGGCCGCAAAGTCGCCGACGGCGTACGGATGCTGGTCGTCCCGGGCTCCGTCCGGGTCGCGCTCCAGGCGGTCGAGGAGGGCCTGGACAAGGTCTTCAAGGACGCCGGGGCCGAATGGCGGCACGCGGGCTGCTCCATGTGCCTGGGCATGAACCCCGACCAACTGGCCCCGGGCGAGCGTTCCGCGTCCACCTCCAACCGCAACTTCGAGGGCCGGCAGGGCAAGGGCGGACGCACCCACCTGGTCTCCCCGCAGGTGGCCGCCGCCACCGCGGTCCTGGGCCATCTGGCCTCGCCCGCCGACCTGTCCGACGCCAACGCCACCGCCGGAGTCTGAGCCATGGAAGCCTTCACCACCCACACCGGCCGTGCCGTCCCGCTGCGCCGCAGCAACGTCGACACCGACCAGATCATCCCCGCCCACTGGCTGAAGAAGATCACCCGCGACGGGTTCGAGGACGGCCTCTTCGAGGCCTGGCGCAAGGACCCGGAGTTCGTCACCAACCGCCCCGAGCGCGCCGGTGCGACCGTCCTGGTCGCCGGCCCCGACTTCGGTACCGGCTCCTCGCGCGAGCACGCCGTCTGGGCCCTGCAGAACTTCGGGTTCAAGACGGTCATCTCCTCCCGCTTCGCCGACATCTTCCGCGGCAACTCGCTGAAGAACGGTCTGCTGACCGTCGTCCTGCCGCAGGAGACCGTCGACCGGCTGTGGGAGCTCACCGAGGCCGACCCGACCGCCGAGATCACCGTCGACCTGGTCGACCGCAAGGTCCGAGCCGAGGGCGTCGAGGCGGAGTTCGAACTCGACGACAACGCGCGCTGGCGTCTGCTGGAAGGACTGGACGACATCTCGCTCACCCTTCAGAACGAAGCCGACATCGACGCGTACGAAAGCACCCGTCCCGCCTTCAAGCCGCGCACGATTCGCGTCTGATTCCTGCCTGATCAGCGCTTATTCACCCTCGGGTGATCACATCGGCAACACCGTGCCCCCCGCCTCCCGGCGGGGGGCACAGCCGTATGTTGAGGCCCCGTGAGGCGACAACTCGCCCCAGATGGCACAATCTGTGCATGGAACGCGACAGTCAACTCGAGCTCTACGAACTCGTCGCGGACCGGTTGAAAGAAGCACACACAAGGGTGCGCGCACTGCAAGTCCCGGAGGGCGTAAGGATGGCGCTGTCCCGGAAGCTGTTGGTCGTCACTGCCGCGGCGAAGCACGATCTCGCCGACGCGGCAAGGCGCCTGGACAGGTTGATGAAGGACCTCGACGAGGGTCGATTCCCTGAAGGCGACTGATGCGAAGGAACTCCGTAACGGCTCTCATCGTTGCGGCACTAGGGTGATTAGCCCGTTTCGTGTTTGATTTGCGGTATATATCCGCCTAACGTGCGAAATAAGCTTGAACACATTCGTTCTGGCGAGGTCTCCGAAGGGGAAGACGTGAACAAGGCGCAGCTCGTAGAAGCGATTGCCGACAAGCTCGGCGGCCGCCAGCAGGCCGCCGACGCGGTCGACGCGGTACTGGACGCGATGGTCCGCGCGGTCGTCGCGGGCGACCGGGTCTCGGTCACGGGCTTCGGCTCGTTCGAGAAGGTCGACCGTCCGGCCCGCTACGCCCGCAACCCGCAGACGGGTGAGCGCGTCCGGGTCAAGAAGACCTCCGTTCCCCGCTTCCGTGCGGGTCAGGGCTTCAAGGACCTGGTCAGCGGCACCAAGAAGCTCCCCAAGGGCGACGAGGTGGCCGTGAAGAAGGCCCCGAAGGGCAGCCTGACCGGCGGTGCCTCGGCCACGGTCAAGAAGGCCGCCGCCAAGAAGGCCACCACGGCCAAGAAGGCCGCCGCGAAGACCGCGGCCACCAAGACCGCCGCGAAGAAGACCACGGCGAAGAAGGTCACCGCGACCGTCAAGAAGACGGCCGCGAAGACCACGGTCGCGAAGAAGACCACGGCCGCCGCGAAGAAGGCGGCCCCGGCGAAGAAGGCCACGACGGCGGCGAAGAAGACCACCGCCACCGCCAAGAAGACCGCCCCGGCGGCCAAGAAGGCCACCGCGACGAAGGCGCCCGCCAAGAAGACGGCGACGCGCAAGGCCACCGCGAAGAAGACCACCGCCCGCAAGAAGTAGGGGCACGAGTCACACACGCCGGGCCGGCTTCCCCCAGGGGGAGGCCGGCCCGCGGTGCGTTCCTGCGCAGGTCAGGGGGGTGGCGGGGGCGCCGGGCTAGAACGTCTGCAGGGTGACCAGGGTGATCCGCAGGGCCTCGCCCTCGCCGGCCGTCTCGATGCGCACCCGCTGCCCGGGCCGCAGCATCAGCAGGCCCCCCGCGTCGAAGGCCTCGGCCCCGAAGGGCACCGGGGTGCCGTCGTCCAGCAGCACGCTGCCGCTGCGGGTCTGGGAGTCGTACGTGTACGCGGTCGCCTGCATGAGCGCACTGTATCTGGCCGTGTGCCGGCCCACGCCGAGGGAGAGCGCCCTGCGCAGGTCCGGCCCGGTGTCCACGTCCCTGCGTACGCTCTCGACGCCGTCCAGGGCTATTTCCACCGCCCCCGAAGCGGAATGCCGGGCCCGGGACGGGCCGCCGAACGCGGGTGCCAATTCCACGTCCGGGCCGGCGGAAAGGAGCGTCGTCCCGATTCCCGCCGCATCGGCCAGAAATGCCCGGGGAAATGCGGAGGCGATATCGAGCACACGTAGCAATTCCGGCGCCCGCAGAGCGGGCAGGTCCGCGTTCATCGCGGCCAGCCGCGCCCCCGGCCGCCCCGCGCGCACGGCCCGCGCGCCGTGGTCCAGCGCGGCGTTGAGCCCCGCGCCCGGGGTGTCCGGCAGGATCCGCGCCCCGAGCCGGGCCAGTTCCGCCCCGGCCACCGCGTCGTCCGTGACGACCACCACATCCGCGACGGAGGCGCAGGCCAGCGCCCCCGCCACCGTGTCCTGCGCGAAGGCCAGGGCCAGCCCCGGACGGGAACCCCCGACGGCGGCCGCCAGCCGGCTCTTGGCCAGCGCCAGCGGCTTCAGCGGGACCACCAGGCTCCAGACGGCGTTCGTGGCGGACTCCTTCGCTCCGGTGCGCGGCCGCGCACCCGTCCCGGCCAAGGACGGGTCACGGCCCGGTCATCAGTCGGCCCATTGTCGCCTCAGACCGGCCGCAGGGGGCCCGCCGGTCCGGTCGGGGCGTACGGTGTTCTCGACAGAGACCGGACCCGGGGCGACACTTGTCCGGCCCACGAGGTGCCCAGCCACCCCAGCCACCGCTGGGAGGTGCCCCACGCCCCGGTCCTAGAGGAAGGTGCTCCGAGTGTCCCGCCGCAGAATCGGCTTCTGGTACCGCCTGGCGGCGGTCATCGCAAAACCGCCGCTGGTAGTGCTCTTCAAGCGGGACTGGCGGGGAACGGAGCACATTCCGGCCGACGGCGGATTCATCACCGCCGTCAATCACAACTCGTATCTGGACCCACTGTCCTACGCGCACTTCCAGTACAACACCGGGCGCGTGCCCCGACTGCTCGCCAAGGCCGGTCTCTTCAAGGTGCCCTTCGTCGGCGCGATCCTCCGCGGATCGGGGCAGATCCCCGTCTACCGCGAGACCACCAACGCCCTGGACGCGTTCCGGGCCGCCGTGGACGCCGTCGAGCGCGGCGAATGCGTGGCGTTCTACCCCGAGGGCACCCTCACCCGGGACCCCGAGATGTGGCCGATGGCGGGCAAGACCGGTGTCGCCCGCGTGGCGCTGATCACCAAGGCCCCCGTCATTCCGGTGGCCCAGTGGGGCGCCAACCTCGCGATGCCGCCGTACGCCAAGGAGAACAAGGTCCGCCTGTTCCCCCGCAAGACCCTCCAGGTCCTCGCGGGCCCGCCCGTGGACCTGTCGGCCTTCTACGGCAAGGAACCCACGCCGGAGGTCCTCAAGGGGGCCACCGAGGCGATCATGGCCGACATCACGAAGCTCCTGGAGGAGCTGCGCGGCGAGAAGGCCCCCGACCAGCCGTACGACCACCGCAAGGCCCGCGCCCAGCAGCGGCGCAAGGCCGCGGGGGAGGGTTCCAAGTGACGCGTCCCGTCAAGGCAGCCGTATTCTCCGCGGGCTCCTGGGGCACCGCCTTCGGCATGGTGCTCGCCGACGCCGGCTGCGAGGTCACCCTGTGGGCCCGCCGCCCGGAGGTCGCCGACGCCATCAACGGCGGCCGCACCAACCCGGACTACTTCCCCGGTGTGGAACTCCCCGCGAACCTGCGCGCCACCACCGATCCGGCCGAGGCCGCCCGCGGCGCCGACTTCACGGTGCTGTCCGTGCCCTCCCAGACCCTGCGCGGCAACCTCGCCGCCTGGACCCCGCTCCTGGAGCCCGACACCGTCCTCGTCTCCCTGATGAAGGGCATCGAACTCGGCAGCGCCAAGCGGATGAGCGAGGTCATCGAGGAGGTGGCCAAGGTCCCCGCCGAGCGCGTCGCCGTGGTCACCGGCCCCAACCTGGCCCGCGAGATCGTCGCCCGCCAGCCCGCCGCCTCCGTCGTCGCCTGTGTGGACGAGGCCGTGGCCCAGCGGCTCCAGGCCGCCTGCCACACCCCGTACTTCCGCCCGTACACGAGCACCGACGTCATCGGCTGCGAGCTCGGCGGCGCCGTCAAGAACGTCATCGGCCTCGCCGTCGGCATCGCCGACGGCATGGGCCTGGGCGACAACACCAAGGGCTCGCTCATCACCCGGGGCCTGGCCGAAGCCACCCGCCTGGGCCTGGCGATGGGCGCCGACCCGCTGACCTTCTCCGGCCTCGCGGGCCTCGGAGACCTCGTCGCGACCTGCTCCTCGCCGCTCTCCCGGAACCACACCTTCGGCACGAACCTGGGCCGCGGGATGACCCTGGAGGAGACCATCGCGGTCACCAAGCAGACCGCCGAGGGGGTCAAGTCCTGCCAGTCCGTGGCGGATCTGGCCCGCCGCCACGGAGTGGACATGCCGATCACCGACACGGTCGTCGACATCGTCCACCACGGCAAGCCCACGCTGGTCGCGCTGAAGGAACTCATGGGCCGCAGCGCCAAACCGGAACGACACTGACACCTTTCCGGACGCTTGAGCGGGTACCCTCGTGGCGATATGAGCAGCGAGAACCTCCCCCAGACCCCTGAGCAGCAGGGCCGCAAGCCCCGCGTGGCCGTCGTCTTCGGCGGCCGCAGCTCGGAACACGCCATCTCGGTCGTCACCGCCGGCGCCGTGCTGCGCTCCATCGACCGTTCCAAGTACGAGGTGCTGCCCATCGGCATCACCACGGACGGCCGGTGGGCGCTGACCGCCGACGCACCCGAGCGCATGGCCATCGCCGACCGCCGGCTCCCCGACGTCGAGTCCCTGGCGGAGTCCCCGGACGGCACCGTCGTGCTGCCCGTGGACCCCGCCAGCCGCGAGGTCGTCTACACCGAGCCGGGATCCGTCCCCAAGGCCCTGGGCGAGGTCGACGTCGTCTTCCCCGTGCTGCACGGCCCCTACGGCGAGGACGGCACCCTCCAGGGCCTCCTCGAACTCTCCGGGATCCCGTACGTCGGCTGCGGCGTCCTCGCCTCGGCCGTCGGCCAGGACAAGGACTACATGAAGCGGGTGTTCACCTCCTTCGGGCTGAACGTCGGCCCGTACGTGACCATCCGCCCCCGTGAGTGGGAGGCCGACCAGGACGCCGCCAGGGCCAAGGTCCTGGACTTCGCCGCCGAGCACGGCTGGCCGCTGTTCGTGAAGCCGGCCCGCGCCGGCTCCTCCATCGGCATCACCAAGGTCGACGACGCCTCCGGGCTCGACGCCGCCATCCGCGAGGCCCGCCACCACGACCCCAAGGTCATCGTGGAGGCCCTGCTGCGCGGCCGCGAGATCGAGTGCGGCGTCCTGGAGTTCGAGGACGGGCCGCGCGCCAGCGTGCCCGCGGAGATCCCGCCGGTCTCCAGCCACGACTTCTACGACTTCGAGGCGAAGTACATCGACTCCGCCACCGGTCTCGTGCCCGCCCCGCTCACCCCGGAGCAGACCGCCGAGGTGCAGCGGCTCGCGGTCGAGGCCTTCGAGGCCGCGTCCTGCGAGGGCCTGGTCCGCGCCGACTTCTTCCTCACCGAGGACGGCACCTTCGTCATCAACGAGATCAACACCCTGCCCGGGTTCACGCCGATCTCGATGTACCCGCGCATGTGGCAGGAGTCGGGCATCGAGTACCCGGAGCTGGTGGACCGCCTGATCCAGGCCGCCCTGCGCCGCTCCACCGGCCTGCGCTAGCCGCACCCGGCCCCGTACAGCCGACCGCCCGCCAGGAGGAACCCTGGCGGGCGGCGGTGTGCGCGGGGGAGGGGCCGCTCAGTACGAGGAGATCCCGACCGGCACGGCCTTGGCCACCGCGGCGGACAGACCCACGAGCATGCCCGCGTCCGTGGCATGCTCCTTGTCGACCCAGACCTCCGTGTAGGCGAGGCGCGACCCGGTGGTGAACTTCAGACCGCCGTCGGCCGGCCGTTCCACCAGCCAGCCGACGCCGTTCACCTCCACTCCGTCCGCCTTCGGATCGGCCATCTTGGCGGGCTTGGGGATGCCGCACCGCAGTACGATCGCCGAGCCGCCCCAAGCGGCGGTCAGGTCCGACTCCGGTGCGGTGACGCTCCGGTCCAGCCCGGACACCGACTCCGGGAGCTCCTTGTGCAGCGCGGCACAGAGCTCCGCGACGTCGGCGGGCGGCGCGGGCGGCGGAGTCACCCGGGCCTCGGAGGCCCCGGGGGCGCAGCCCGCCAGGGCCAGGCCCGCCGACAGGGCGGGCAGGGCCAGTAGACGCAGGGGCCGGCGGTGCGAAGACATCACCGGCCAAGAGTAGACGGGGGCTACAGATGGACCACGGGGCAGGTCAGGGTGCGGGTGATCCCCTCCACCTGCTGCACCTTGGCGACCACCATGCGGCCGAGATCGTCGACGGTGTCGGCCTGGGCCCGCACGATGACGTCGTACGGCCCCGTCACGTCCTCGGCCTGGATCACCCCCGCGATCTGCCCGATGGACTCGGCGACGAACGACGCCTTGCCCACCTCGGTCTGGATGAGGATGTACGCCTGTACCACGGAACCTCCAGGGCGGCCACGAGGATCATTTCCCCTAACCTTCGGGTGGGCCCGACAGAATCGGAAGGGCCGGGGGAAGAAGGGACGCCACGGTACCGCGTCGCCGGGTGCCGCGGGGAGACCCGCAGACCAGGCGCCACGCACAGCGGGGCGTACGCAGACCAGAAGTTGACGTATCTGTTGACGGTACCCAGAGCTGTGACGGCTCGCGACCGCAAGCGGACTTGCCAAGAAGGGGCACAGCGATGAAGGGCACTGTGGGCGAGCTGGGGGAATTCGGGCTCATCAGGGAGCTCACCTCACGGCTCACCACCACCCCGGCGGTCCGGCTCGGACCGGGCGACGACGCCGCGGTCGTGTCGGCCCCCGACCGGCGGGTCGTGGCCAGCACGGACATCCTGCTGGAGGGCAGGCACTTCCGGCGCGACTGGTCCACCGCCTACGACGTCGGCCGCAAGGCCGCCGCGCAGAACCTGGCCGACATCGCCGCCATGGGCGCCGTGCCGACCGCGATCCTCCTCGGCCTGGTGGTCCCGGCCGAGCTGCCGGTCACCTGGCCCACCGAGCTGATGGACGGTATCCGCGACGAGTGCCAGGTCGCCGGCGCGGCCGTGGTCGGCGGCGACGTCGTCCGCGGGGACACCATCACCGTCTCCATCACCGCCCTCGGCGACCTGCGCAACCACGAGCCCGTACTGCGCTCCGGCGCCCAGCCCGGCGACGTCGTGGCCGTCACCGGCTGGCTGGGCTGGTCCGCGGCCGGCTTCGCGGTGCTCTCGCGCGGCTTCCGCTCCCCGCGGGCCTTCGTCGAGGCGCACCGGCGCCCCGAGCCGCCGTACCACGCGGGCCCGGCGGCCGCCGGACTCGGGGCCACCGCCATGACCGACGTCAGCGACGGCCTGATCGCCGACCTCGGGCACATCGCCGAGGCCAGCCACGTACGGATCGACCTGCGCTCGGGGGCCGTGGACATCCCGACCCAGATGCACGACATCGGCCAGGCCGTCGGCGTCGACCCGCTCCAGTGGGTGCTCACCGGGGGAGAGGACCACGCCATCGTGGCCACCTTCCCGCCCGACGTGAAGCTCCCGGCCCGCTGGAAGGTCATCGGGGAGGTCCAGCACCGCTCCGCCCTGCCCCAGGTGACCGTGGACGGCGCCCCCTGGACCAGCACCGGCGGCTGGGACCACTTCGGGTCCGACCCGGTCGAGGGCGAGACCGCGTGAACGGGCACCCCCCGCTGTGCCTGACCGTCGCCGGATCCGACTCCGGCGGCGGTGCGGGCATCCAGGCCGACCTCAAGACGATGCTGGCGCTCGGGGTGCACGGCATGAGCGTGGTCACCGCCGTGACCGCGCAGAACTCCCTCGGGGTCAAGGGGGCCTGGGAGCTGCCCGCCGAGGCCGTCAGGGCCCAGTACCGGGCCGTGGTGGACGACATCGGGGTCCAGGCCGTCAAAACCGGGATGCTCTCCTCAGCCGTCCTGGTGGAGACCGTCGCGGAGCTGCTGGCCGGCACCGACGCCCCGGTGGTGGTGGATCCCGTCGGGGTCTCCAAGCACGGGGACCCGCTGCTCGCGGCCTCCGCGCTGGACGCCGTACGCGGGGAGCTGCTGCCCCGGGCCACCGTGGCGACGCCCAACCTCGACGAGGTGGCGCAGCTGACCGGGCTGGCCGTCGAGGACGAGGACGGCATGCGGCGGGCCGCCGACGCGGTCCTCGGCTTCGGACCCCGCTGGGCGCTGATCAAGGGCGGCCACCTCGCCGCCCACGGCGGGGAGGCCGTGGACCTGCTGACCGACGGCTCCGAGGAGCTGTGGCTGCGGGCGCCCCGCCACGACAACCGGCACACCCACGGCACCGGCTGCACCCTCGCCAGCGCCGTGGCGGCGGGCCTGGCCAAGGGACTGCCCGTCCCGGAGGCCGTCACGGCCGCCAAGGAGTACGTCACCGGCGCCATCGCCGCGGGCTTCGCGCTCGGCGGCGGCATCGGCCCGGTGGACCACGCCTGGCAGTGGCGCTGAAACCGTCAGGACAAGGCAAAAGGCCGGTTCACCAGAGGTGAACCGGCCTTCTTGGCAACCGGAAAGGGCTGCGCTACGACGACGGGAGGCGTCAGCGCGAGACCTTGCCGGCCTTGATGCACGAGGTGCAGGCGTTGAGGCGCTTCGGCGTCCCATTGACCACGGCACGGACGCGCTGGATGTTCGGGTTCCAGCGACGCGAGGTGCGGCGGTGCGAGTGGGAGATGTTGTTGCCGAAGCTCGGCCCCTTGGCGCAAACGTCGCAGTTGGCAGCCACAGGTCACTCCAAGACTTCAGATGCAATTACGGTGGAATCCGGCACACCGTAATCAGAGATCTGAAGTGGCTTGCCGGACGAATGACCCGACTCTCGACGGGCAACCTGAGCAGCATACAACGACTGCTTGGGTCCGAGAAAACTACCATGACGGGACCGGGCTCCGCCCCGGGGTCCCGGGCGGGCGGCCGTCCTTCGTTACCCTGCGGTGAACCCTGGCCCGCACAAGGAGGAACGCCCGGTGGCGCACGAGCCCGAGCCGCAGCCCGCCGACGAGTTCGACGCCGGGGCGGTGCGCACCTGGAGCGCCCTGGCCCTGGCCGCACTGGGCCGGTCCCGCACGGACATCGACGCGATCAACGTCTACCCCGTCGCCGACGCCGACACCGGCACCAACCTCTACCTCACCGCCGAATCCGCCGACCGCGCCCTGACCGAGGCCTTCGCCGCCGCGGCCCCCGGCGTGACCGACGGCACAGCCCCGGACACCGCCGCGACCTCCCTCCCGGAGGCCGTACGGGCCTACGCGCACGGCGCCCTCATAGGCGCCCGCGGCAACTCCGGCACGATCCTCGCCCAGCTCCTGCGCGGCATCGCCGACGTCCTCGCCGCCGGGCCCGCCGGCCACGCCCCCGGCCCCCTCCTGGCCCAGGCCCTCACCCGGGCCGCCGAGGAGGCCTACCAGGCCGTCGCCCACCCCGTCGAGGGGACGATGCTCACCGTCGCCGCAGCCGCCGCCCGCGCCGCCCGGGCCACCCCGGGCACCGCCGCCGACGTGGCCCGCGCCGCCTACGACGGAGCCCGCGCGGCCCTCGCCGAGACCCCCGGGCAGCTCGCCGCCCTCGGCAAGGCCGGCGTGGTCGACGCGGGGGGCTGCGGGCTGGTCGCCGTACTCGGGGCGCTGTGGCAGGCGCTGTCCGGCCAGGAACCCGAGCCCGAGCCGGTCCAGGGGCCGGCCGTGCCGGTCGAACGCGTCCCGGAACCCTGCGCCCAGGAGGAGGGCGGGCCCGGCTACGAGGTGGTCTACCTGCTGGAGGCCGCCGAGGAGGCCGTCGACCGGCTGCGCGCCGCGCTCGACGGGCTCGGCGACTCCCTCGTGGTGGTCGGCGGCGACGGGCTGTGGAACGTCCACGTGCACGTCGACGACCCCGGCGCGGCCGTCGAGGCCGGAGTGGAAGCCGGCCGCCCCCACCGGATCCGTATCACCCACTTCGGTGACGAACGCCGCCGCGCCAGCGCCCCGCGCGCCCAGCGGGCCGTCGTGGCCGTGGTCCACGGCGAGGGGCTGGCCGCACTGTGCGGCGAGGCCGGCGCGACCACCGTCCCGGCCCGGGCGGGCGAGCCCCCCGCCGTCGCCGACCTGCTCGACGCGATCCGCCGGGCCCACGCCCGCGAGGTGGTCCTGCTGCCCGGCGGCGCCGAACTCCGCGCGGCCGCGGGCGCCGCCGCGGAGCAGGCCCGCGCCGACGGGGTGCGCGTCGCGGTGATCCCGACCCGGTCCGCCGTCCAGGGCCTGGCCGCCCTCGCCGTCCACGACCCGGAGGCCGGCTTCGACGAGGACGTCGTCGCCATGACCGCCGCGGCCGGCGCCACCCGGTACGGGGAACTCGCCGTCGCCGAGCGGCAGTCCTTCACCTCCGCCGGCATCTGCCAGGCCGGGGACGTCCTCGGGCTCATCGACGGCGACGTCGCCGTCATCGGCGCGGGCCTGCCCGAGACGGCCGAGGCGGTCCTGGAGCGGATGCTCGGCTCCGGCGGCGAACTCGTCACCCTCGTCCTGGGCCCCGAGGCCCCCGAGACCCTCGCCGCGCGCCTGGAGGCGTACGTCCAGCAGCGCCACCTCGCCGTGGACACCGTCACCTACAGCGGCGGCAGGCACTCGGCGCCCCTGCTCATCGGAGTCGAATAGCGGCCGTGTCACAGGCATGGTGTGCAATGGAACACGTGCCCGCGCTCGACGAAGACCTCAAGAAGACCCTCGGCCCCGCCACCGCCAAGGTGCTCGCCGAGCAGCTCGGCCTGCACACGGCCCTGGACCTGCTCCACCACTACCCCCGGCGCTACGCCGAGCGCGGCGAGCTGACCTCGCTCGCCGACCTCGCCGACCAGCTCGACGAGCACGTCACGGTCGTCGCCCAGGTCGCCGACGCCCGGATCCTGACCTTCAACGGGGGCCGCGGCAAGCGGCTGGAGGTCACCATCACCGACGGCAGCGGCCGCCTCCAGCTGGTCTTCTTCGGCGCGGGCGTCCACAAGCCCCACAAGGAACTGCTGCCCGGCAGCCGCGCGATGTTCGCGGGCAAGGTCTCCCGCTTCAACCACAAGCTCCAGCTCGCGCACCCGGCGTACGAACCCCTCGGCGCCGACGCCTCCGACCGGGACGCCGCCACCGCCTTCGCCAACCAGCTGATCCCCATCTACCCGGCCTGCGCCAAGCTGGAGTCCTGGAAGATCGCCAAGTGCGTGGACGCCGTCCTGCCCCGGGCGCAGGAGGCCCTCGACCCGCTCCCGCCCGCCCTGCGCGACGGCCGCGGACTGGTCCCGCTCACCGAGGCCCTCCTCAAGATCCACCGCCCGGCGACCAAGGCCGACATCGAGGACGCCCGCCGCCGCCTGAAGTGGGATGAGGCCTTCGTCCTCCAGGTCGCCCTCGCCCGCCGCCGGCACGCCGACTCCCAGCTCCCCGCCGTCGCCCGCCGCGCGACCCCCGGCGGCCTCCTCGACGCCTTCGACGCGAAGCTCCCGTTCACCCTCACCGAAGGCCAGCAGAACGTCTCGAAGGAGATCTTCGACGACCTGGCCACCAGCCATCCCATGCACCGCCTCCTCCAGGGCGAAGTCGGCTCGGGCAAGGCACAGCCGCTCGACGCCCTGGTCCTGACGCCCAGGGGGTACCGCCCCATGGGCGATATCGCGGTCGGCGACGAGGTGGTGGTGCCGACGGGTGAGATCGCCGTTGTCGGAGGGGTTTTCCCCCAGGGGACACGCGACGTGTGGCGGATGGTGCTCTCGGACGGGAGCGCCGTCGAATGCGATGACGAACACCTGTGGATCGTGGGTACGAGCTGCGGTTGGCACCGGGGCCAGGAACCCAAGGTGATGACCACGAGGGAGATCCGAGCTGACCTGCACGAAGCCAATGGATCATCCAAGTGGTACCTGCCGGTGGCCGTCCCCGTGGACCTCGGGAGCGGTGTCGAACAACCTCTCGACCCCTACCTGATGGGCGTTCTCATCGGTGACGGTTCGTTCCGGCACGACCTGGGGCTGTCCACCGCCGACGCGATCCGCGACCTCGGTCTGTTGGGTGCGGCCTCGCACGCGACGTTCGTCCCGGGTGTCTACAAGAACGCGCCGCTCAAAGACCGCCTGGCGGTTCTCCAAGGGCTCATGGACACCGACGGGACGCTGGACGCGGACGGATTGGCCATGTCGTTCTGCTCGGCGTCCCAGCAGCTGGCGGAAGACGTGGCCTGGCTCGTGAGGTCCCTCGGCGGTCGAGCGCGCGTGTGGCGGAAGACGGCTGCCTTCGACGTTTCGGTTGCCCTGCCAGAGGAGTTCATGCCGTTCAGGCTGTCGCGCAAGGCGTCACGCGTGCGGCCGAGGCCGAAGTACAACACCTTCCGGCGCGGCATCAGGGCCGTCGAGTACGTGGGCGTCAAGCCGGTGCAGTGCATCCGCGTCGAACACCCGAGCCACGCGTACGTGACGGACAACTTCACTGTGACGCACAACACGATGGTGGCGCTGCGCGCCATGCTCGCCGTCGTCGACTCCGGCGGGCAGGCCGCGATGCTCGCGCCCACCGAGGTCCTCGCCCAGCAGCACCACCGGTCCGTCACCGAGATGATGGGCGAGCTCGCCGAGGGCGGCATGCTCGGCGGCTCCGATCTCGGCACCAAGGTGGTGCTGCTCACCGGGTCCATGGGGACCGCCGCCCGCCGCCAGGCCCTGCTGGACCTGGTCACCGGCGAGGCCGGGATCGTCATCGGCACCCACGCCCTGATCGAGGACAAGGTCCAGTTCCACGACCTCGGCCTGGTCGTCGTCGACGAACAGCACCGCTTCGGCGTCGAACAACGCGACGCCCTGCGCTCCAAGGGCAAGCAGCCGCCGCACCTGCTGGTCATGACCGCCACCCCCATCCCGCGCACCGTCGCCATGACCGTCTTCGGCGACCTGGAGACCTCCGTCCTCGACCAGCTGCCCGCGGGCCGCTCCCCGATCGCCACCCACGTGGTGCCCGCCAAGGACAAGCCCCACTTCCTCACCCGGGCCTGGGAGCGGGTCCGCGAGGAAGTCGAGAACGGCCACCAGGCGTATGTCGTCTGCCCGCGCATCGGTGACGGCGAGGACGATCCGAAGGGCAAGAAGAAGGCCTCCGCCGAGGACGAGGCCGAGAAGCGGCCCCCGCTGGCCGTCCTGGAGATCGCCGAGCAGCTCGTGCGCGGCCCCCTCGCCGGGCTCTCCGTCGAGGTGCTGCACGGGCGGATGGACCCGGCCGACAAGGACGACGTGATGCGCCGCTTCGCCGCCGGCGAGGTCAAGGTGCTCGTCGCCACGACCGTCATCGAGGTCGGGGTGAACGTCCCCAACTCCACCGTCATGGTCATCATGGACGCCGACCGCTTCGGCGTCTCCCAGCTCCACCAGCTCCGCGGCCGCGTCGGCCGAGGCTCGGCGCCCGGACTGTGCCTGCTGGTCAGCGAGATGCACGAGGCCAGCCCCGCCCGCGCCCGGCTCGCCGCCGTCGCCGCCACCCTCGACGGCTTCGAACTCTCCCGGATCGACCTGGAACAGCGCCGCGAGGGCGACGTCCTCGGCCAGGCCCAGTCCGGCGTCCGCTCCTCGCTGCGGATGCTCGCCGTCATCGAGGACGAGGAGGTCATCGCCGAGGCCCGCGAGGAGGCCGCCCGCGTGGTGGCCGCCGACCCCGAACTGGAGCAGCTGCCCGGACTGCGCACCGCCCTCGACGCCCTCCTGGACACCGAGCGGGAGCAGTACCTGGAGAAGGGCTGAGCGGCACGACCTATCGTGGGAGGCCAGAACGGAGGCCCCGGCCTCCCCCGACCGCCGCAGAGAAGGACCCCAGATGACCCGCGTGATCGCCGGCACCGCCGGCGGGCGGCGGCTGGCCGTGCCGCCCGGCACCGGCACCCGCCCGACCTCCGACCGGATGCGCGAAGGGCTCTTCTCCACCTGGGAGTCGCTGCACGGCGTCCAGGACTCCCGGGTCCTCGACCTCTACGGCGGCTCCGGCGCCGTGGGCCTGGAAGCCCTCTCCCGGGGCGCCGCCCACACCCTCCTGGTCGAGGCCGACGCCAAGGCCGCCAAGGCCATCCGGGACAACATCCGCACCCTGGGCCTGCCCGGCGCCGAGTTCCGGGCCGGCAAGGCCGAGCAGATCGTCGCGGCCGCCGCCTCCGGGGCGCCGTACGACATCGTCTTCCTGGACCCCCCGTACGCCGTCGAACACGGCGATCTCGGCGAGATCCTCCTCACACTCCGTACCAATGGCTGGCTCACCGACGACGCCCTCGTCACCGTGGAGCGCAGCACCAGGAGCGGCCCGTTCCCGTGGCCCGAGGGGTTCGAGCCGTTGCGCTCGCGCAAGTACGGCGAAGGCACCCTTTGGTACGGTCGCGCCGCCTCCACCAGCGAAGACTCATGAACGAGGGAGTTCAGTTGCGCCGCGCGGTCTGTCCGGGATCCTTCGACCCCATCCACAACGGGCATCTCGACGTCATCGGACGCGCCTCCAGGCTCTACGACGTCGTCCACGTCGCCGTGATGATCAATCCGGCGAAGAAGGGCCTGTTCACCGTCGAGGAGCGGATCGAGATGATCCGCGAGGCCACCGCCGGCTACGGAAACGTTCAGGTCGAGTCCTTCCACGGCCTGCTCGTCGACTTCTGCAAGCAGCGGGACATCCCCGCCATCGTCAAGGGCCTGCGCGCGGTCAGCGACTTCGACTACGAGCTCCAGATGGCCCAGATGAACATGGGCCTGTCGGGCGTCGAGACGCTGTTCGTCCCGACCATCCCGACCTACAGCTTCCTGTCCTCCTCGCTGGTCAAGGAAGTCGCGGCCTGGGGCGGCGACGTCGCCCACCTGCTGCCCGAGCACGTCCACACGGCGCTGATCGAACGGCTGCGCGCCAAGTGAGCCGGCGGGGCCGGGGCTGAGTTCCCCGGCCCGTCCCGGACGTCCCCCCGGTGGCCCTACAGTCGTCCCGTCAGTCCGAGGCGAAGAGAGCGCGAGCCACCCATGGACGTACAGAAGAAGCTGGACGAGATCGTCGCGGCCGTCGGCGGCGCCCGGTCGATGCCCATGTCGGCCTCCTGCGTGGTCAACCGCGCGGAGCTGCTGGCCCAGCTCGAAGAGGTACGTCAGGCCCTGCCCGGCTCGCTGGCGCAGGCCCGGGAACTCATCGGCGGCCGGGACCAGATGGTCGAGGAGGCCCGCCGGGAGGCCGACCGGATCATCGCCTCCGCGCACGCCCAGCGCGGCTCCCTGGTCTCGGACACCGAGATCGCCCGCCGCTCGCAGGACGAGGCGGACCGGATCCTCGCCGACGCCCGCCGGGAGGCCGCCGAGATCCGGGCCGAGGCGGACGACTACGTGGACGGCAAGCTCGCCAACTTCGAGGTCGTCCTCAGCAAGACCATCGGCGCCGTGGACCGCGGCCGCGAGAAGCTGCTGGGCCGCGGACCCGGCCTGGACGAACGGGGCCACGACGACAGCGGCGCCCCCGAGCCCAGCTCCGACCCGCAGGCCCGGCGGGAGCAGGCGGACGCGTACGTGGACACCAAGCTGGCCACCGTCGAGGCGGTGCTCGCCAAGACCCTGGAGGCCGTCGGCCGGGGCCGCCAGAAGCTGCTGGGCCGGGTCCCCACCGACGACCTCGGCGCACACATGGCCGCCCAGGACGCGGCCGGGGACCAGCAGGTCCGCCCGTCGAGCGACGCGGAGTTCCTGGCCGGACTGGCCGAGCCCGCGCCGCCGGCGGTCCCCGCCCAGGCGGCGCCGGTCTACGAGGACTACACCGCGGCGGCGTACGCCCTGCCCTACGCCGCGCAGCAGCAGCCGCAGCAGGACCCGTACGCGTACCAGGACCCGTACGCGGGCTACCAGCAGCAGGACCCGTACGCCGGCTACGCCCAGCAGCCCGACCCCTATGCCGCCTACCAGCAGCCCCAGCAGCCCCACCACCCGCAGCAGCCCGCGCTCGACGAGACCAGCTTCTTCGACACGAGCATGATCAACCTGGAACAGCTGCGCCGGTACGAACAAGGTCGTTAGGCCGGATTGGGCTCAGAGCGAAGCGCCGGGTATCCTGGCTGTTCGGTCGCGCGTATGCACCGCGATCCATGCTGCCCTAGAGCGGCGAAATTTTCGATCTTCAGCGATCTGTGAAAGCAGGAACGGCCCTGAACACCCGCCTCGACCACCGCAACCCCCTCGTGTTCGACACGCACGAGCTGGGTCGGCGTCCTGGTGCCATGCAGCGGCTGTCCCGTGAGATCGCTGCGCCGGCGGACTTCGGTCTCGTCGACGTCATCGGAGTGCCGGAAGGCGCCCCGCTGAAGATCGCCCTCCGCCTGGAGTCGGTCATGGAAGGGGTGCTTGTCACAGGCACCGTCCGTGCGAAGGCCGTGGGGGAGTGCGTAAGGTGTCTGGAGACCGTCGAGCGCGAGCTCAAGGCGGACTTCCAGGAGATGTTCTCGTACCCTGACGCCGACGACCGGGGCCGCCCCAAGGCGGAGCCGGCCGACGACGCCGAGGACGACGAGGACATGCTCTTCCTCGAGGACGGCTTGTTCGACCTCGAACCCGTGCTGCGGGATGTGGTGGTGCTCGCACTGCCCATGCAGCCGGTGTGCCGGGAGGACTGTCTCGGACTGTGCCCCGATTGCGGGGTCGGCCTGAACGACGACCCGGAGCACCACCACGACGCCGTCGACATCCGTTGGGCGGCATTGCAGGGACTCGTCACCGATCAGGGCGTCGAGAAGGACAACATGAGCGGCACTGCCTCTGACGGAGTTCAGGGCGCCGCCGAGAAGCAGGAGAAGTAGCCGTGGCTGTTCCGAAGCGGAAGATGTCGCGCAGCAACACGCGCCACCGCCGGTCGCAGTGGAAGGCTGCGGTCCCCACCCTGGTTTCGTGTGAGCGTTGCCAGGAGCCGAAGCTCCAGCACATCGCGTGCCCGAGCTGCGGCACCTACAACAAGCGCCAGGTCCTCGAGGTCTGAGCGGCTGGTGAGAGGCGCAATGTCTGAGCTGTCCAACGCTGAGAAGCAGGCAGACAGTAACAACGCGGCCTCGTCCCACACGCTTCTGGAAGGGCGGCTCGGGTACCAACTCGAGTCCGCCCTTCTGGTGCGTGCGCTGACCCACCGCTCGTACGCGTACGAGAACGGCGGTCTGCCCACCAACGAACGGCTGGAGTTCCTCGGGGACTCCGTGCTGGGCCTGGTGGTCACGGACACGCTGTACACCACCCACCCCGACCTGCCGGAAGGCCAGCTGGCCAAACTGCGGGCCGCGGTGGTCAACTCGCGTGCGCTGGCGGAGGTCGGCCGCGGCCTCGACCTCGGCTCCTTCATCCGGCTCGGCCGGGGCGAAGAGGGCACGGGGGGCCGGGACAAGGCCTCCATCCTCGCCGACACCCTCGAAGCGGTGATCGGCGCGGTCTATCTCGACAAGGGCCTCGACGCGGCCTCGGAGCTGGTCCACCGGCTTTTCGACCCGCTCATCGAGAAGTCCTCGAACCTCGGCGCCGGCCTGGACTGGAAGACCAGCCTCCAGGAGCTCACGGCCGCCGAAGGCCTCGGGGTGCCCGAGTACCTGGTCACCGAGACGGGTCCGGACCACGAGAAGACCTTCACCGCTGCCGCCCGCGTCGGTGGTGTCTCGTACGGCACCGGCACCGGCCGCAGCAAGAAGGAAGCGGAACAGCAGGCGGCCGAGTCCGCGTGGCGCGGGATCCGTGCCGCCGCGGACGAGCGGAAGGCCGCCGAAGCGGCGTCCGCCGCCGAGGGGGCCCCGGCCCCCGCCGACCCGGCGGCCCAGGCCTGACCGGCACTTCCTTCGGGTACCTCCCGCCCGCCCCTGCCACCGGCAGGGGCGGGCGGTCCCGTTTCCGGGCGGGCCCCCTGCCGCGCCGGGCCGCCCGGTAGGCTCGCGGCAGAGCCGGACGCCCGTACCCCCGTGCCGCCGCGTCCCGCGGAACCCGCTTGCCCTCCCGGAGGAACACCGTGCCCGAGCTGCCCGAAGTCGAAGTGGTGCGGCGTGGCCTGGAACGCTGGGTGGCCGGGCGGACCGTCTCCGCCGTGGAGGTGCTCCACCCCAGGGCCGTGCGTCGCCATCCGGCGGGCGGGGCCGACTTCGCCGCGCGCCTGGCGGGCGGGACCATCGGGGTGCCGCACCGGCGCGGGAAGTACCTGTGGCTGCCGCTGGAGGACCGGGACCTGTCCGTCCTCGGCCACCTCGGGATGAGCGGGCAGCTGCTTGTGCAGCCGGCCGGCGCCCCCGACGAGAAGCACCTGCGCATCCGGATCCGCTTCGCCGACGACGCCGGGACCGAGCTGCGCTTCGTCGACCAGCGCACCTTCGGCGGGCTCTCCCTGCACGAGGTCGCCCCCGGCAGCGAGGAGGGACTCCCCGACGTCATCGCGCACATCGCCCGCGACCCCCTGGACCCCCTGTTCGACGAGGGCGCCTACCACCTGGCGCTGCGCGCCAAGCGGACCACCCTCAAGCGGGCCCTGCTGGACCAGTCGCTGATCAGCGGGGTGGGCAACATCTACGCCGACGAGGCCCTGTGGCGCGCCAGGCTGCACTACGAGCGCCCCACCGCCACCCTCACCCGCCCCCGGAGCACGGAACTCCTCACCCATGTGCGGGAGGTCATGAACGCCGCGCTCGCCGTGGGCGGGACCAGCTTCGACAGCCTGTACGTCAACGTGAACGGCGAGTCGGGCTACTTCGACCGGTCCCTGGACGCCTACGGGCGCGAGGGCGAGCCCTGCCGCCGCTGCGGTACGCCGATGCGGCGCAGGGCCTGGATGAACCGGTCCAGCTACTTCTGCCCGCGCTGTCAGAGGCCGCCGCGCGCGGTGTCGTAGGTCTGCCGCGAGCCGAGGACCTCGTCCATGCTGCCCTCCACGAAGTGGATCAGGGCGAGCAGCCGGTCGGCGATCTCCCGGCCGAGCGGGGTCAGCTCGTAGTCCACCCGGGGCGGGTTGGTCGCCTGGGCCTCGCGCGTGACGATGCCGTCGCGCTCCAGTGCGTGCAGGGTCTGGGAGAGCATCTTCTCGCTCACCCCGTCCACCCGGCGGCGCAGCTCGTTGAAGCGGCGGGGGCCGTCGCGCAGGGCGCCCACGGTGAGGCTGCCCCAGCGGCCGGTGACGTGCTCCAGGGTCTCCCGGGAGGGGCAGGCGCGCGCGAAGACGTCGAACGGCAGGTCGGCCTCGGCGCTCTCGGCGCAGACGTCGGTACAGGCAGGGGTCTCCATACACCAAGCGTACCCCCGGGTAGCGCTAACTGTCTGCTTGCGCTTTCCAAAAGTTAGTGCTTCTCTGTTCGTGTCGCACCGCGGCGTACCGCGGCGCACCGGAACAGCCCTCTAGGAGCACAGCCATGTCTGCCACCATCCCCGCCCCCGTCGTCTCGATCGCCTACCACTCGGGCTACGGCCACACCGCTGTCGTCGCCGAGGCCGTGCGGGCCGGCGCCGCCGCGGCCGGGGCGACCGTGCACGTCGTCAAGGTCGACGAGATCACCGACGCCGAGTGGGAACTCCTCGACGCCTCCGACGCGATCGTCTTCGGCTCCCCGACCTACATGGGCACCGCCTCCGGCGCCTTCCACGTCTTCGCCGAGGCCACCTCGAAGCGCTGGTTCGGCGATGCCTGGCAGGACAAGGTGGCGGCGGGCTTCACCAACTCCGCCTCCAAGTCCGGAGACAAGCTCAACACCCTGCAGTACTTCCAGATGCTGGCCTCGCAGCACGGCATGAGCTGGGTGAACCTCGGCCTGAAGCCGGGCTGGAACTCCTCCACCGGCAGCGAGTACGACCTCAACCGCCTCGGCTTCTCCTCCGGCGCCGCCGCCCAGAGCAACGCCGACGAGGGCCCGGAGGCCGTGCACAAGGCCGACATCGCGACCGCCGAGCACCTCGGCCGCCGCGTCGCCGAGCACACCCGCGTGGTCGTCGCGGGCCGCGCGGCGCTGGCCGCGGCCTCGGCCTGACCCGCTCCGGGCCGGCGGCCGGTTCCGGAAGGTTCCGGAAGGTTCCAGAGGCTTCTAGAAGCCGAAGTCCTGGGTCCACCAGGGGCCGCCGGCGCCGAAGTAGACGCCCACGCCGAGGGTGCGGAATTCGCAGTTGAGGATGTTCGCGCGGTGGCCCGGGCTGTTCATCCAGGACTCCATCACGGTCTTGGCGTCGCCCTGGCCGCGTGCGATGTTCTCGCCGCCCATCCCGGTGATCCCGGCGTTCTGCGCCCGCTGCCAGGGGGTGTTGCCGTCCGGGTCCGTGTGGTCGAAGAAGCCCCGTACGGCCATGTCCTTGCTGAAGGCGGCGGCCAGCGAGGCCAGCGGCGGGTTCGCCCGGACCGGGACGCAGCCCGCCTGGGCCCGCTCCTGGTTGACCAGGGCGAGGACCTCCGCCTCCGCGGACGGGTTCGCGACCCCGGCGACCGGGGGCCTCGGCGCCGCGGGCTTGGGGGCGGCCGCCTTCGGGGGCTGGGCGGCGGTGGTCTTCTCCGGCTCCTTGGTCGGGGCCGCGGGGGTCGGGGTCGGCGTCGGCGAGGCCGAGGGGGACGGCGAGGCCGAAGGGCTCGGGGAGGCCGGGACGGTCGCCGACGGGGTGCCCGCGCCGGGTCCGTCGGAGGCGCGGCCGGAGAGGTTCGCGAGGCCGCCCTGCTCCAGTCCGCGCTCCGGGCTCGGGGTGGGCTTCGCCAGGGCCTCGGTCTTGCCGGAGGAGCCCGCACCGACGTACGGGAAGGAGCCGCCGACCGGTACGAAACCGGTCGTGACGGCCGCCGTACCGAGGGCCACGGCCACGGAGACGCCGAGCAGGCCGTTGCGCACGGCGGTGCGCCTGACACCGCGGCGCGGCGCGGCGTGGAGTCGGTGGCGTCCCATCGGTCGCGGCCCCTCTTTGCAGGATCAACGTTTGCTCACCCGAACGGGTGAGTCATTGGTGGGGGACTGTAGCCCATGCCGCAAGGGGGGCGAGGGGATCAAGGGGCCCCCGCCCGGTTAGCGTTCTTGCATGAACGAAGATGTCCGCATGACCGCCTGGGTGCGCGGCCGTGTACAGGGAGTGGGCTTCCGCTGGTTCACCAGGGCCAATGCCCTGGAGATCGGCGGGCTGGCCGGCTTCGCGCTCAACCTCGACGACGGCCGGGTGCAGGTGGTGGCCGAAGGTCAACGTGAGAATTGCCACCGGCTGCTCGACTGGCTCCGAGAGGGCGACACGCCCGGCCGGGTGGACGGCGTGACGGAGATATGGGGCACACCGCGCGGCGGATACGACGGCTTCGAGATCCGGTGATCTATCGACTGATCATGAACTGATCAGATCCCCGGTCGGTCCGCACCCGGTCGGAACTGCGCATTCGCCGTCGACCCGTTGCCGTCGGGGGTGAACCGTGGAAGGCTCGGAGACGAGGATGATCTCCACGCCCCCTGCGAGGGCCGGGATGCCCGCCGATACGGGGCGTGATCGTGTTGACCGTCAAACTTTTTGGTGAGACGCTGGAAGCCCCGCGCACCTGAGCTGTTTGGCAGTGCTGGCAGTAGGCAGCGTTAGCGAGTGCAGTGACTGACAGTCGCTGCCGGACATCCGCGGGTGCGATTCCCTCACGACCCACACCGCTTCGGTCGGTCACTCAGTGTGGAGGACCATCCATCATGGCAAAGGCGCTTCTCGGTTACGTCGGCGGCTCCGACCCGCGACTCCTCGCCGAGATGCGACGGCTTCAGCAGCGCGTCCAGGACCTCGAGTCCGAGCTCGGACGGATCCAGTCCGAGAACGACGCTCTGACCGCGGCCGCCGCTCAGCACGGGGACTCGCTGCTCGGCAGCATGGACCTCGACGTATCCCAGGCGGAGCCTGCGCTCACCTGATCCGCGACTCACCCCGTCGTTCGACTCCTGCCCGGCACGATCTGCAAGGGCCCCGCACGATCTGCAAGGGACGCTCCGGCGTCCCTTCTTTCTTGCGGTTGCACCTCGCGGCTCCTGCGACGGACCGCCCCCGGCGGCGGTCCGACCACCGGCCCGGTGCGCCAGACGGCGCATTGGGCCAGGTGGGGGGCTGATTCCTTTAACGTCTGATCTGCCCTGCACCTTCATGGGTGAAACCGAACGTGAAAGGTAGAGTCCGGCGGCGTGCACCTCAAGTCCCTGACCCTGCGCGGCTTCAAATCCTTCGCCTCCGCCACCACCCTCCGCTTCGAGCCGGGCATCACCTGTGTCGTGGGCCCCAACGGTTCCGGCAAGTCCAACGTGGTGGACGCGCTGTCCTGGGTCATGGGGGAGCAGGGGGCCAAGACCCTGCGTGGCGGCAAGATGGAAGACGTCATCTTCGCCGGGACGACGGGCCGCCCGCCGCTGGGCCGTGCCGAGGTCTCCCTCACCATCGACAACTCCGACGGCGCCCTGCCCATCGAGTACGCCGAGGTCACCATCACGCGGATCATGTTCCGCGGCGGCAGCAGCGAGTACCAGATCAACGGGGACACCTGCCGGCTCCTCGACATCCAGGAACTCCTCTCCGACTCCGGCATCGGCCGCGAGATGCACGTCATCGTCGGACAGGGCCAGCTCGACTCCGTCCTGCACGCCGACCCGATGGGCCGCCGCGCCTTCATCGAGGAGGCCGCCGGCGTACTGAAGCACCGCAAGCGCAAGGAGAAGGCGCTGCGCAAGCTCGACGCGATGCAGGCCAACCTCGCGCGGGTGCAGGACCTCGCCGACGAGCTGCGCCGGCAGCTCAAGCCCCTGGGACGGCAGGCGGCGGTGGCCCGGCGGGCGGCCGTCATCCAGGCGGACCTGCGCGACGCCCGGCTGCGGCTGCTCGCCGACGACCTGGTGGAGCTGCGGTCCGCGCTGGCCGCGGAGGTCGCCGACGAGGCGGCCCTGAAGGAACGCAAGGAATCGGCCGAACGGGCCCTCGCAGAGGCGCTGCGCCGCGAGGCCGAGCTGGAGGAATCGGTACGGCGGCTCGCGCCCCGGCTCCAACGGGCCCAGCAGACCTGGCACGAGCTCGCACAGCTGGCCGAACGGGTGCGCGGCACCGAATCCCTGGCCCGGGCGCGGGTCAAGAGCGCGTCGGCGCCGGTGGAGGAGGAGCGGCGCGGCCGTGACCCGGAGGACATGGAGCGGGAGGCCGCGCGGATCCGGGAGCAGGAGGCGGAGCTGACCGCCGCGCTCGAAGCCTCCGAACGGGCGCTGGAGGACACCGCCGAGCACCGGGCCGAGCTGGAGCGGGCCCTCGCGGAGGAGGAGCGGCGGCTGCGCGACGCGGCGCGGGCCGTCGCCGACCGGCGCGAGGAGCTGGCCCGGCTGACCGGCCGGCTGGGCGCGGCCCGGTCCCGGGCGGGGGCGGCCCAGTCGGAGATCGACCGGCTGGTGGCGGCCCTGGACGGGGCGCGGACCCGGGCCGAGGAGGCGCGGGAGGAGTACGAGGCGCTGGCCGAGGAGGTCGGCGGGGCGGATGACCCCTCCGCCGAGGAGGGGGAGTACGAGGCCGCGCGGACCGCGCTGGAGGAGGCGGAGGCCGCGCTGGCGGCGGCCCGGGAGGCTCGGACCTCGGCGGAACGGTCCCGTGCGGCGGTCTCGGCGCGGCGGGACGCGCTCGCGCTGGGGCTGCGGCGCAAGGACGGCACCGGCGCGCTGCTCGCGGTGCGGGAGCGGCTGGCGGGGGTGCTGGGGCCGGCGGCGGAGCGGGTGTCGGTCGAGGCGGGGTACGAGGTCGCGGTGGCGGCGGCCCTGGGCTCCGCCGCGGACGCGGTGGCCGTGGCGTCCGCCGGCGCCGCGGCCTCGGCGATCCGGCACCTCCGGGAGGCCGACGCGGGCCGGGCCACCTTCCTGATCGCCCCGACCCCGGGCTCGGGCCGGGGCCCGGGGGTGGTCCCCGGGCAGGCCCCGGGGCCGGGTGGCCTCGACGTCGGCGGTGTCGGGCTGCCAGGGCAGGCCCAGGAGCCGGGGGATCTCCCCCACCCCGCCCCTTCCCGAAACCGGGGCTCCGCCCCGGACCCCGCGCCTCAAACGCCGGCGGGGCTGGATGTGCGGGGTTCCGCCCTGGACCCTGTGCCTCAGGCGGTGGCGGGGCTGGATGTCGCCGCTGTGGTGGCGGCGGGGCTGCTGGATGTGCGGGGTTCCGCCCCGGATCCCGCGCCTCAAGCGGCGGCGGGGTACCGCGAGGCCGCCGGGCTGGTGCGGGGGGACGCCGAAGTGGTGCGGGCCGTCGCGTGGGTGCTGCGGGGGTACGTGGTCGTCGGGAGCCTGGAGGAGGCCGAGGCCGTCGTCGCCGGGCGGCCCGAGCTGGTCGCCGTGACCGCCGAAGGGGACGTCCTCGGGGCGCACCTCGCGCACGGCGGCTCCGCCGGGGCGCCCAGTCTCATCGAGGTGCAGGCCGCCGTGGACGAGGCCGACGCCGAGCTGGCGCGGCTGGAGCCCGAGTGCCGGGAGTCGGCCGCGGCGGAGGAGGCCGCCCGGGTGCTGCGCGCCGGCGCCGTCGCCCGGGTCGAGGAGCTGGACGGGCTGCGCCGGGCCGGGGAGCAGGCCAGGGCCGGGGCGGCGCAGCAGCTCGGGCGGCTCGCCGGGCAGGCGAAGGCGGCCCTCGGTGAGGCGGAGCGCGGCGCCCTGGCCGTGGCCACCGCCGAGGAGGCCCTGGAGCGTGCGCGGGTCGACGTCGAGGAGTGCGCGGAGCGGCTCGCCGCCGTCGAGGAGACGCCGGTCGCGGAGGATCCCGACACCTCCGCCCGGGACCGGCTCGCCGCCGACGGCGCCAACGCCCGGCAGACCGAGATGGAGGCCCGGCTCCAGCTGCGTACCCACGAGGAGCGGGTCAAGGGCCTCGCGGGCCGGGCGGACGCCCTCGACCGGGGGGCCAGGGCCGAACGGGAGGCGCGGGCGCGCGCCGAGCGGCGCCGGCAGCGGATGCGGCACGAGGCCGAGGTCGCGCGGGCCGTCGCCGACGGGGCCCGGCAGCTGCTGGCGCACCTGGAGGTGTCCGTCGGCCGGGCGGAGCGGGAGCGTACGGCCGCCGACGCGGCCAAGGCGGTCCGTGAACGGGAGCTCGGCGAGGCCCGCGGCCTGGGCCGTGACCTCAAGGGCGAGCTCGACAAGCTGACCGACTCCGTGCACCGGGGCGAGGTGCTCGGCGCCGAGAAGCGGCTGCGCATCGAGCAGCTGGAGTCCCGCGCCCTGGAGGAGCTGGGCGTGGAGCCGGCCGCGCTGGTGGCGGAGTACGGACCCGACCAGCCGGTCCCCCCGTCCCCGCCGGCCGAGGGCGAGGTGCTCCCGGAGGACCCCGACCACCCCCGCAACCGCCCCGGCCCCTTCGACCGGGCCCGGCAGGAGAAGCGGCTCAAGGCGGCCGAGCGCGCCTACCAGCAGCTCGGCAAGGTCAACCCGCTCGCGCTGGAGGAGTTCGCGGCGCTGGAGGAGCGCCACCGGTTCCTCAGCGAGCAACTGGAGGACCTGAGGAAGACGCGCACCGACCTCCTTCAAGTGGTGAAGGAGGTGGACCAACGGGTCGAGCAGGTCTTCACCGAGGCCTACCGGGACACCGCCCGGGAGTTCGAGGGGGTGTTCTCGCGGTTGTTCCCCGGCGGCGAGGGCCGTCTCGTGCTCACCGATCCGGAGAACATGCTGGCCACCGGCGTGGACGTCGAGGCGCGGCCGCCCGGCAAGAAGGTCAAGCGGCTGTCCCTGCTGTCCGGCGGCGAGCGCTCCCTGACGGCGGTGGCGCTGCTGGTCTCCATCTTCAAGGCGCGCCCCAGCCCCTTCTACGTGATGGACGAGGTCGAGGCGGCGCTGGACGACACCAACCTGCAGCGGCTGATCCGGATCATGGAGGAGCTCCAGGAGAGCTCCCAGCTGATCGTCATCACCCACCAGAAGCGGACCATGGAGGTCGCGGACGCCCTCTACGGCGTCTCGATGCAGGGCGACGGGGTGTCGAAGGTGATCAGCCAGCGCCTCCGCTGAAGGCCGATTCTTTAAGAAGTGAAGCCAAGGCCCTAGGTCTGAACCTAATGTGACCTTCACATTGACTATTGACTTCAGGAAATGAACACATAGGCTCTGGGCTGTCTCCCGGCTCCGGGTGGTGCCCGATCTTGACCTGTGCGCCACTAGGAGAACGGACAGAACCCCCCACGGAGCTCACCTTGACCAGCAGCACAGCGCAGTCTGCGGCGTCGGGCGGCGGCGGAAACGCGTCCCAGCCCGATCACCTCGGCCACGTCATCTTCATCACCGCGGCCGCCGCGATGGGCGGTTTCCTCTTCGGATACGACAGCTCCGTGATCAACGGTGCCGTCGTGGCCATCCGCGACCGCTTCGACATCGGCTCCGGCGCGCTCGCCCAGGTGATCGCCGCCGCGCTGATCGGCTGCGCCATCGGCGCCGCCACCGCCGGCCGGATCGCCGACCGGATCGGCCGCATCCGCTGCATGCAGATCGCGGCCGTCCTGTTCACCGCGAGCGCCATCGGCTCGGCCCTGCCCTTCGCCCTCTGGGACCTGGCCGCCTGGCGCGTGATCGGCGGCTTCGGCATCGGCATGGCCTCCGTCATCGGCCCCGCCTACATCGCCGAGGTCTCCCCGCCCGCCTACCGCGGCCGGCTCGCCTCCTTCCAGCAGGCCGCGATCGTCATCGGCATCGCCATCTCGCAGCTGGTCAACTGGGGCATCCTGAACCTCGCCGACGGCGACCAGCGCGGCAAGGTCGGCGGCCTGGAAGCCTGGCAGTGGATGCTCGGCGTGATGGTGGTCCCCGCCGTGCTCTACGGGCTGATGTCCTTCGTCATCCCGGAGTCCCCGCGCTTCCTGATCTCCGTCGGCCGCACGGACGAGGCCCGCAAGGTGCTCACCGAGGTCGAGGGCGCGCGCACCGACCTCGACGCCCGCGTCGCCGAGATCGAGAACGCCATGCGCTCCGAGCACAAGTCCACCTTCAAGGACCTGCTCGGCGGCCGCTTCGGCCTGCTGCCCATCGTCTGGATCGGCATCGGCCTCTCGGTCTTCCAGCAGCTCGTCGGCATCAACGTGATCTTCTACTACAGCTCCTCGCTGTGGCAGTCCGTCGGCATCGACCCGACCAGCTCGTTCCTGTACTCCTTCACCACGTCGATCATCAACATCATCGGCACGGTGATCGCGATGATCTTCGTCGACCGGATCGGCCGCAAGCCCCTCGCGCTGATCGGCTCGGCCGGCATGGCGCTCTCGCTGGGCCTGTGCGCCTGGGCGTTCTCCTACAAGACCACCGTCGCCGGTGAGATCTCCATGCCCTCGGCCCAGGGCACCGTCGCCCTGATCGCCGCGCACGCCTTCGTGCTCTTCTTCGCCCTGTCCTGGGGCGTGGTGGTCTGGGTGCTGCTCGGCGAGATGTTCCCCAACCGCATCCGGGCCGCCGCGCTCGGTGTGGCCGCGGCCGCCCAGTGGGTCGCCAACTGGCTGATCACCGTCACGTTCCCGACCCTCTCGGACTGGAACCTGTCGGGCGCGTACGTCATCTACACGGTCTTCGCCGTGCTCTCGATCCCCTTCATCCTCAAGTGGGTGCCGGAGACCAAGGGCAAGGCGTTGGAGGAGATGGGGTAACCAAACCCCGCCACCACCCCCTCCCCTCCGCGGCGCTGCCCCGGCTCAGTCCCTGAGCCGGGGCAGCACCCTTTCGCACAGCAGCCGCAGGCTGCGCCACCCCTCCTCCAGGGGCATCCCGCCGCACAGCGGGTGCAGCACCAGGTTCCCCGCCTCGCCCGTCTCCCGGCCGAAGGCGACGGCCTCCTCCGGGGAGAGGATCCGGTAGACCCCCTCCGCCCGCAGCTCCGCCACCGTGCGGGCGCCGGAGCGGACCGCCGAGCGGATGTCCTTCGACTGCCAGGAGGCGTACATGCCCGCCTCGTGCAGGAAGTGCTCCCCGTACTGCTCCCAGGCCCGGTCCGGGTCCTCCGCGACGTGCAGCAGCGGCGTCCGCTCCGCCGGCATCATGCAGAAGCCCTCGGTGCCGTACTCGGCGAGCCGCTCCCGGTAGTACGCCTCCAGCTCCGGCAGGTGCGCGCTCGGGAAGAAGGGCAGCCCCAGCCGGGCCGCCCGCCGCGCCGCCGCCTTCGAGCTCCCGCCCACCAGCAGCATCGGGTGCGGCTGGGTGTAGGGCACCGGGGTCACCTTCACCGTGCGGCCCCGGAACTCGAAGGGCTCGCCGGTCCACGCCTTGAGCAGGGTCTCCAGGAGCTCGTCCTGGAGCCGGCCGCGCCGCCCCCACTCCACGCCGTGCTGCTCGTACTCCTCGGGCCGGTAGCCGATCCCCGCCACCGTCACCAGTCGGCCGCCGCCGATCAGGTCCAGCACGGCGATGTCCTCGGCCACCTTCAGCGGATCGTGCAGCGGGCCGATGATCGCCGAGACGGTGACCGCGATCCGGCGGGTGGCGCCGAGCACCGCGCCCGCGAAGGCGAAGGGGGAGGGCAGCCAGTGGTTGTCCGTCCCGTGGTGCTCCTCCGTCTGGATCGTGTCGATCCCGTGCTCGTCGGCGTAGCGGGCCATCTCCACCGCCGCCTGGTAGCGGGCGGCGAGGCTCGCCGGGGTGCCGTTCGGGTCGACGAGGTTGAAGCGGGCCACGGTGATGGGCATGGAGGGGTTCCCCTTCGCCGGATGCGGTCGGTCGGGCGAAGGGGGAGGCTAGCTGACGGAGCGTCAGTTGGACAGGGTCCCGGCGGGCTCGCGCTCCGGCTCCGCGGCCGGCCCGTGGGCCGTCCGGGCGGGGGAGGCCGTGCGCGGCAGCGCGGCGTACAGCGCGCCGGAGGTCAGGATGCCGGCCACCCAGCCCAGACCGTTCTCGCCGATCCAGGTCGAGGCGAGCGGGCCGGTGAACCAGTCCACCTTGGTGAACAGCGTGCCCACCACCAGGGCCAGCCCCCAGGCCGTCATCGCCTGCCAGGCGAACCCGCCCCGGTACCAGTAGGCGCTGGTGCGGGTGGTGTCCAGCAGCGCCGCGCCGTCGTAGGAGGTGCGGCGCAGCATGTCCACGCCGAAGACCCCGATCCAGGCGGAGAAGGCCACGGCCAGCAGGGTCAGGAAGGAGATGAACGAGCCGAAGAAGCTGGTCGCCACCACCATCAGCAGGAAGCCGAAGACCAGGCTGATGACCGCGTTGACGCTGACCGCCCAGGTGCGCGGCACCTTGAGGCCGAGGGTCTGCGCGGTGAAGCCGGCCGAGTACATCGACATCGAGTTGATCAGCAGCATCCCGAGGAGGGCGATCAGCAGGTACGGTACCGCGATCCAGGTGGGCAGCAGCTCGCCGATGAAGGAGACCGGGTCCTGCGCGCCGGCCAGGTCCGGCGTGCCGACGGCCATCACCGCGCCCATCAGCACCATGGGCAGTACGACCACGCCGGCGCCCCCGATCGTCGCGCCGACCACGCCCTTGCCGGAGGCGGTGCGGGGCAGGTAGCGGGTGAAGTCCGGGCCGGACGGCACCCAGCTGATGCCGCCCGCCGCGATGGTGCCGATGCCCGCGATCATCATCGCCGTCGAGCCGGCCGGCTTGCCGAGGACGGCGGACCAGTCGGTGGTGACGAGCAGGTAGCCGAGCACCAGCACGCTGAACGCGCCGAAGAGGTACGTCGACCAGGTCGAGCAGACCCGCAGCGCCTTGATCCCGAGCCCCGACACCACGAAGGTGCAGCCCACGAAGAACAGCAGGGTGACCACGATCAGGGCGGTGCTGCTCTTGACGTCGAACAGCAGGTCGAGCACGGTCAGGACGGCGTAGGCGCCGCTGACCGCGTTGATCGTCTCCCAGCCCCAGCGGGCCACCCAGATCAGCGCCCCGGGGAAGAGGTTGCCGCGCTGGCCGAAGACGGCCCGCGACAGCGCCATGCCGGGGGCGCCGCCGCGCTTGCCGGCGATCGAGATCAGCCCGACCAGCCCGTACGAGACGACCGGCGCGGCCACCGCGACGACCAGCACCTGCCAGATGTTCAGCTTGTTGAAGATCACCAGCCCCGCGCCCATGGTGAGCAGCAGCACGCTGATGTTCGCGGCCACCCAGGTGGGTATGAGCTCGCGGACCCGCCCGCCGCGCTCGCCGTCCGGGACGGGCTCCAGGCCACGGCTCTCGACAGCGCCGTCGACGGCCTTCTCTTCAGCAGGCATGGGTACTCCGTGGAAGCGGGTGGGGACAATCCGCCCATCATCGTAGAAGTGGCGTTAAGACCACAAATGGCGGACCGGCGCCTGGTGAGAACGTCCAAGGTCCGGGGGTGGGGGTGGCCCGTGGCAGATACTGGGGTGGTTATGGAAATCCTGATCCTTGCTGTAGTCATCGCCCTGGTCGCGGTCGGCGCGATCAGCGGGCTCGTGGTCAGCAGCCGCAAGAAGAAGCAGCTGCCCCCCACGGCGCCGCCGAGCACGCCGACCATCACTGCCCCGCCTGCCGAACCGCAGGTGGGGGAGGACGCCGTAGAGACGGCGGAAGAACCGCGCCGCACCATCGAGGAGGTCGGGCTCCCGGAGGCGGAGGCCGAGGCTGCTCCGGTGGAGGCGCCGGCGGCGGAGCCCGAGGCCCCGGCCGCCCCCGAGATCGAGGTGCCCGAGCCCACGGCCGGCCGCCTGGTCCGCCTGCGCGCACGGCTCGCCCGTTCGCAGAACTCCCTCGGCAAGGGCCTGCTCACGCTGCTCTCGCGCGAGCACCTCGACGAGGACACCTGGGAGGAGATCGAGGAGACGCTCCTCATCGCCGACGTCGGCGTCGCCCCCACCCAGGAGCTGGTGGAGCGGCTGCGCGAGCGGGTCAAGGTGCTCGGCACCCGCACCCCCGCCGAGCTGCGCGGCCTGCTGAAGGAGGAGCTCGTCGCCCTCGTCGGCACCGACTTCGACCGCGCCGTGAAGACCGAGAGCACCGCCGACACCCCGGCCGTGGTGATGGTCGTCGGCGTCAACGGCACCGGCAAGACCACCACCACCGGCAAGCTGGCCCGGGTGCTCGTCGCCGACGGCCGCAGCGTGGTCCTCGGCGCCGCCGACACCTTCCGCGCCGCCGCCGCCGACCAGCTCCAGACCTGGGGCGAGCGCGTCGGTGCCCGTACCGTGCGCGGCCCCGAGGGCGGCGACCCCGCCTCGATCGCCTTCGACGCGGTCAAGGAGGGCATCGCCGAGGGCGCGGACGTCGTGCTCATCGACACCGCCGGCCGCCTGCACACCAAGACCGGCCTCATGGACGAGCTCGGCAAGGTCAAGCGCGTCGTGGAGAAGCACGGCCCGCTGGACGAGGTCCTGCTGGTCCTCGACGCCACCACCGGCCAGAACGGCCTGACCCAGGCGCGCGTGTTCGCCGAGGTCGTGGACATCACCGGCATCGTGCTCACCAAGCTCGACGGCACCGCCAAGGGCGGCATCGTCGTCGCCGTCCAGCGCGAGCTGGGCGTCCCGGTCAAGCTGATCGGCCTCGGTGAGGGCGCCGACGACCTGGCCCCCTTCGAGCCGGAGGCGTTCGTGGACGCCCTGATCGGCGACTGAGCGGACGCACCCGCCCCGCAGACGAGTGCCCCCGTGTCCGGAAACCCGGTACGCGGGGGCACTGCCGTATGCCGGGGGAGGGCGTCAGCGCCGGAAGCGGTGACAGGTGTAGGCGAGGGTGCCCAGCAGGAGCCGGGCCTGCGGGGGCCCGCCCGCACAGTCCAGGGCGGGCCGACGGAGCCAGCCGGCCGGGCCGAGGCCCGCGTGGTCCGAGGGCGGGGCGGTCAGGAAGGAGCCGTGGCCCAGGGCGCGCAGGTCCAGGTCCGCGTCGTCCCAGCCCATCCGGTACAGCAGCTCGGGCAGTTCGGCGGCGGCGCCGGGGGCCACGAAGAACTGGGCCCGGCCGTCCGGGGTCGCCGTCACCGGGCCGAGCGGCAGGCCCATCCGTTCCATCCGGACCAGGGCGCGCCGTCCGGCCTCGGCGGAGACCTCGATGACGTCGAAGGAGCGGCCGACCGGGAGCAGGATCGCCGCGCCCGGATACTCGCCCCAGATCTCGGTGACCTCGTCCAGGGTGGCGCCGCCGGGGACGGTGGGAGCGAAGTCCAGCGGATGCGCCCCCGGCGTGAGGCAGTTCGTATGACCGCAGGAGCAGTCGCGGGCCGGAGCCGCGGCGCGGGCGCCGGGGACCGCGTCCCAGCCCCAGAGGCCGGTGTACTCCGCCACCGTCGTGCACTCCGAGGTGCGGCCGCGGCGCCGGACGCCGGAACGGAATTCCTTGGTGCTGCGGCTGCCGCCGATCGTGAAGCCCATGCCCATGCCCCCTCCAACGGGTCGGACGCGCCGGTGGTTACGACGTCGGCGAGACCTCTCGGGAGCCGGGTGAAGCACGCCTTCCACCCGGGCCGCCCGGCGCACTCCTCGCCGCGCGCGCCCCGAGCGCACTCCCGTCCAACCGTTCCGTTTCGCCTTCCTGTCAAGTGAATCGCGCCTGGCCGGTGGCGAGTTCATTCGAAGGGGTGGCGAATGGTGGCGTTTCCGGGATCGACCTCGCCGACGGGGTGATCGTAGGATTACTTTCGGTGCACGAACCCCGGAGGCGGGCCCATCCGTGGGTATGCCGGAGGCAATGCGTGGAGGACCTGTGAAGGTCCCAGGCGGCAGCGGTCGCCCCGGCCAGGGTTTCGTGTGAAGAGGCGATGCGGATGGGGGCGTTCCAGTGAGCGGCAGCGGCGCAAGCGGAACGGGCGGGGAATCAGCCGACCGCAACGAACAGCTGACCTCGTGGTTCGTCCGCAGCGGCTGGTCCAAGGGCGAACTCGCCCGCCAGGTCAACCGCCGGGCCCGCCAGATGGGCGCCCACCACATCAGCACCGACACCTCCCGCGTCCGCCGCTGGCTCGACGGCGAACAGCCCCGCGAACCGGTGCCGCGCATCCTCTCGGAACTGTTCTCCGAACGCTTCGGCGCCGTCGTCGCCATCGAACAGCTCGGCCTGCGCAGCGCCCACCAGACCCCCTCCGTCTCCGGCGTCGACCTGCCCTGGGCGGGCCCGCAGACCGTGGAACTGCTCAGCGAGTTCTCCCGCAGCGACCTCATGCTGGCCCGCCGCGGCTTCCTCGGCACCTCCCTCGCGCTCTCCGCCGGCCCCGCCCTCATCGAGCCCATGCAGCGCTGGCTCGTCCCGGCCCCGGCCGCCGACCCCGGCCCGCGCGACGCGGCCCCCTCCGGCTACCGGCCGCCCCGGCTCTCCGAACCGGAACTCGACCTCCTCGAAGCCACCACCGTGATGTTCCGCCAGTGGGACGCCCAGTGCGGCGGCGGGCTGCGCCGCAAGGCCGTCGTCGGACAGCTCCACGAGGTCACCGACCTGCTCCAGGAGAACCACCCGGCCCCCGTGATGAAGCGCCTCTTCAAGGTGGCCGCCGAACTCGCCGAACTCGCCGGCTGGATGAGCTACGACATCGGCCTGCACCCCACGGCCCAGAAGTACTTCGTCCTCGCGCTGCACGCCGCGAAGGAGGCCGGGGACAAGCCGCTGGGCTCGTACATCCTCTCCGGCATGAGCCGCCAGATGATCCACCTCGGCCGCCCCGAGGACGCCCTGGAACTCATCCACCTCGCCCAGTACGGCAGCCGCGACTGCGCCGGACCCCGCACCCAGGCCATGCTCTACGCCATGGAGGCCCGCGCCTACGCCAACATGGGCCAGCCCAGCCGCTGCAAGCGGGCCGTGCGCATGGCCGAGGACACCTTCGGCGACGTCGGCTTCGGCGGCGAACCGGAACCCGACTGGATCCGCTTCTTCTCCGAGGCCGAACTCAACGGCGAGAACTCCCACTCCTACCGGGACCTGGCCTACGTCGCCGGGCGCAGCCCCACGTACGCCTCCCTCGCCGAACCCGTCATGGAACGGGCCGTCGAACTCTTCGCCAAGGACGGGGAGCACCAGCGCTCCTACGCCCTCAACCTCATCGGCATGGCCACCGTCCACCTGCTCCAGCGCGAGCCCGAGCAGGCGGCCGTCCTCGTCGACCAGGCCCTCGACGTGGCGCGAAAGGTACGCTCCGAACGGGTGAACACCCGGCTCCGCAAGACCGTCGACACCGCCGCCCGTGAATACGGCGACGTCGCCGAGGTCGTCCGGCTCACCGACCTCCTCGCCTCCCGCCTCCCCGAGGCCGCCGAGGCCGTCTGAGCCGCCCCGCGGCCCGGGAACCCCGCCTGACGGGCACCGGAGCCCCGCCTGACCCTCACATGACACGGACCGGACCCGGACCTCACCGGTTCATTCAGGCGTAACACGCACGACCTCTTCGTCACCGGAGCGAAACACCGAGCGGCGCCGCCGGAAACCGGCCTGCGCGAACCTCAGGGCCAATAACCGGCCAGACCTTACGCCGCCGCTCAGGTACCCCACGATCGCCCGCACGCGAACGTACCGACGACGAGGAGACGCCGATGGCATCAGCCATCACGACCCTCGCTGCAGACGCCCCGACCCTGTCTGCCGCGAACACCGGGTTCATGCTCATCTGCTCCGCCCTGGTCATGCTGATGACCCCGGGACTCGCCTTCTTCTACGGAGGCATGGTCCGCGTCAAGAGCAGCCTCAACATGCTGATGATGAGCTTCGTCAGCCTGGGGATCGTCACGATCCTGTGGGTGCTCTACGGCTTCAGCCTCGCCTTCGGCACCGACTCCGGCTCGGTCATCGGCTGGAACTCCGACTACGTCGGCCTCAGCGGCATCGGCCTCACCGAGCTCTGGGACGGCTACACCATCCCCGTCTACGTCTTCGCCGTCTTCCAGCTGATGTTCGCGGTCATCACCCCCGCCCTGATCAGCGGCGCCCTCGCCGACCGGGTCAAGTTCAGCGCCTGGGTCCTCTTCACCGCCCTGTGGGTCACCGTCGTCTACTTCCCCGTCGCCCACTGGGTCTGGGGCACCGGGGGCTGGCTGTTCAAGCTCGGCGTCATCGACTTCGCCGGCGGCACCGCCGTCCACATCAACGCCGGCGCCGCCGCCCTCGGCGTCATCCTCGTCATCGGCAAGCGCGTCGGCTTCAAGAAGGACCCGATGCGCCCCCACAGCCTCCCCCTCGTGATGCTCGGCGCCGGCCTCCTGTGGTTCGGCTGGTTCGGCTTCAACGCCGGATCCTGGCTCGGCAACGACGACGGCGTCGGCGCCGTCATGTTCGTCAACACCCAGGTCGCCACCGCCGCCGCCATGCTCGCCTGGCTCGGCTACGAGAAGCTGCGCCACGGCTCCTTCACCACCCTCGGCGCCGCCTCCGGCGCCGTCGCCGGCCTCGTCGCCATCACCCCCGCCGGCGGCTCCGTCAGCCCGCTCGGCGCGATCGCCGTCGGCGCCATCGCCGGTGTGCTGTGCGCCATGGCCGTCGGCCTCAAGTACCGGTTCGGCTACGACGACTCCCTCGACGTGGTCGGCGTCCACCTCGTCGGCGGCGTCGCGGGCTCCCTCCTCGTCGGCCTCTTCGCCACCGGCGGCGTCCAGTCCGACGCCAAGGGCCTCTTCTACGGCGGCGGCTTCGAGCAGCTGGGCAAGCAGGCCGTCGGAGTCTTCTCCGTCCTCGCCTACTCCCTCGTCGTATCGGCGATCATGGCCTTCCTCATCGACAGGACCATGGGGATGCGGGTCGCCGAGGACGTCGAGGTCTCCGGCATCGACCAGGCGGAGCACGCCGAGACCGCCTACGACTTCAGCGGCGCCGGCGGCGGCATCTCCGCCCGCCCCGCCGCCTCCCACGCCCCCGCGGCCGCCGCCAACAAGAAGGTCGACGCATGAAGCTGATCACCGCGATCGTCAAGCCCTACAAGCTCGACGACATCAAGGAAGCCCTCCAGGCCTTCGGGGTCCAGGGCCTGACCGTCTCCGAGGCCAGCGGGTACGGCCGCCAGCGCGGCCACACCGAGGTCTACCGCGGCGCCGAGTACACCGTGGACCTCGTACCGAAGATCCGCATCGAGGTCCTGGCCGACGACGACGAGGCCGAGGAGCTGGTCAACGTCATCGTCAGCGCCGCCCGCACCGAGAAGATCGGCGACGGCAAGGTCTGGAGCGTCCCCGTGGACTCGGTCGTCCGGGTCCGCACCGGCGAGCGCGGCGCCGACGCCCTCTAGCGGACCACGGGAGCCACGGGTGACGAGCGTCGAAGAGACCACGCAAGACCCCACCGGCCCCGGACCCGGCGGGTACGCCGAGGCCCGGCTGCGCCTCCTCGCGGAGGAGGCGCGGTCCGGGCCGTCCCGGCGTTCCGGCCTGTCCGCCCTGACCGACCGGTGGCTCGACGAGCTGTTCGCCACCGCCGCGCAGGAGACCGGGGTACGCGGCGCGGCCCTCGTCGCCGTCGGCGGCTACGGCCGCGGCGAACTCTCCCCGCGCAGCGACCTCGACCTGCTGCTGCTCCACGACGGAAAGGCCCGCCCTCAGGCACTGGGCGCCCTCGCCGACCGCCTCTGGTACCCCGTCTGGGACACCGGGGTCGCCCTGGACCACTCCGTGCGCACCCCCGGCGAGGCCCGCAAGGTCGCCGCCGAGGACCTCAAGGCCCACCTCGGACTGCTCGACGCCCGGCTCGTCGCGGGCGACGCCGGACTCCTCGCCGGACTGCGCACCTCCGTCCTCGCCGACTGGCGCAACCAGGCCCCCAGACGGCTGCCGCAGCTGCACGCCCTGTGCCGCGAGCGGGCCGAACGGGCCGGGGAGCTGCGCTTCCTGCTGGAGCCCGACCTCAAGGAGGCCCGCGGCGGCATCCGCGACGCCACCGCCCTGCGGGCCGTCGCCGCCTCCTGGCTGGCCGACGCCCCGCGCGAGGGGCTCGACGGGGCCCGGCGCCGGCTGCTGGACGCGCGCGACGCCCTGCACCTGGTCACCGGCCGGGCCACCGACCGGCTCTCCCTCCAGGAGCAGCCCCAGGTCGCCGCCCGGCTGGGGCTGCTCGACGCGGACGCGCTGCTGCGCGAGGTGTACGAGGCCGCCCGGGTGGTCGCCTACGCGGGCGACGTCACCTGGCGGGAGGTCGGACGGGTCCTGCGGGCCCGGTCCGCCCGGCCGAGGCTGCGGGGGCTGCTGGGCACCCGCGGCGCGGCGGCCGCCGCCGAACGGGCGCCGCTGGCCGAGGGGGTCGTGGAGGCCGAGGGGGAGGCCGTGCTGGCGCTGGCCGCCCGGCCCGAACGGGACCCCGTGCTGCCCCTGCGGTTGGGCGCCGCCGCCGCGCAGGCCGGGCTGCCTGTCTCGCTGCACGCCGTACGCCGGCTCGCGGCGCAGGCCCGGCCGCTGCCGGTGCCCTGGCCGGCCGAGGCGCGGGAGCAGCTGCTGACCCTGCTGGGCGCGGGGGAGCCGATGGTGGCTGTGTGGGAGGCGCTGGAGGCGGAGGGGCTGATCAGCAGGCTGCTGCCCGACTGGGAGCGGGTGCGCTGCCGGCCCCAGCACAACCCCGTGCACACCTGGACCGTGGACCGGCACCTGATCGAGACCGCCGTACGGGCCTCCGCGCTGACCCGCCGGGTCGGCCGGCCCGACCTGCTGCTGATGGCGGCCCTGCTGCACGACATCGGCAAGGGCTGGCCCGGCGACCACTCCGTCGTCGGCGAGACCATCGCCCGCGACATGGCCGCCCGGGTGGGCTTCGACGCCGAGGACACCGCCGTGCTGGGCACCCTCGTACGCCACCACCTGCTGCTCGTGGACACCGCGACCCGCCGCGACCTCGACGACCCGGCGACCGTCACCGCGGTGGCCCGGGCCGTCGGATCCACGGGCACCCTGGAGATCCTGCACGCCCTGACCGAGGCCGACGCCCTCGCGACCGGGCCCGCGGCCTGGAGCACCTGGCGGGGTTCCCTGGTGGCCGACCTGGTGCGGCGCGTCGCCGCCGTGCTGAGCGGGGCCCCGCCCGCCGACCCCGAGCCGGACCTCCCCACCGCCGAGCAGGAGCGCCTGGCGCTGGAGGCCCTGCGCACCGGGGAGCCCGTGCTCACCCTGCACGCCCGCCAGGAGGAGGACGACGCCGTCGGGGTCGAGCTGGTCGTGGCCGTGCCGGACCAGCCCGGGGTGCTCCCGGCGGTGTCCGGGGTGCTGGCGCTGCACCGGCTGACGGTACGGGCGGCGGACCTGCGGTTCCTTGAGCTCCCGGACCACCTGGGGGAGGTGCTCGTGCTGCGGTGGCGGGTGGCCGCGGAATACGGGGCGCTGCCGCAGGCGGCCCGGCTGCGGACGGACCTGGTGCGGGCGCTGGACGGCTCCCTCGACGTCCCGGCGAAGCTGGCGGCCCGCGAGGCGGCCTACCCGCGCCGGCGCGGGGTCGTCCCCCCGCCGCCCCGCGTCACGGTCGTCCCCGACGTCTCGCCCCTGGCCACGGTCCTGGAGGTCCGAGCCCCCGACGCGGTGGGGCTCCTGCACCGGATCGGGCGGGCGCTGGAGTCCGCGGGGGTGCGGGTCCGCAGCGCGCACGTCTCCACCCTGGGGGCCAACGCCGTGGACACGGTCTACGTGGTCGACCCGGACGGCAAACCCCTGCCACCCGCGACGGCGGCCGCCGTCGCGTCGCAGATCCAGTCGGCCCTGACGTAGCCACCCACCTCAAGCGCCGGGGGGGCTGTTGTCAGCCCCGCCGGCGATTGAGG
>NZ_JBHVUQ010000037.1:0-52405 GCF_042884105.1 Streptomyces sp. NPDC058157 | reverse complement strand
ATGGATAGCCCCGCCGGCGTTTGAGGCGCGGGGGTCTGGGGCGGGGCCCCAGGGAACGGGCGAAGGGCGGGTGGGGGACAGCCCCGCAGGGCCCCGCCACCCGGAGGGGGCGGCGGGGCCGGTGCCGTCGGGGGTCGGCGTCCCGGCGGCGGGGGCCGGTCAGCCGTTGCGGGGCCCCGGGAAGGCCGACTGGCGGGGCCCCTGAGCGGCCGCGGCCTGGGCGTCCTCGCGGACCGGCTGCGGCGGCACCGAGCGGGCCGCCGGGATGGTGGGCAGGGGCCCCAGCGTCCGGGTCGCGCCGGCCTCGGCCACCGGCTCCGCCGCCTCCGCGGCCTGCGCCCGCCGCGCCCCGTACCGACGGTGCACGGCCTGCTTGGTGACGCCGAGCGCCGACCCGACCGCGTCCCAGGAGAAGCCCAGGGAACGGTCGAAGTCCACCGCCGCGGTGACGAGCGTCTCGACGCTGTCCCGCAGCTCCTGCGCGAGGCGGACGGTGGGCGCGGGGGCCCTGCCGTAGACGACGAAGCCCGTGGAGGGCCCGGAGCGGCGCGGGCGGTACACGTTGCCGAGCTGGGCGGTGAGCGTACGCAGTGCGTCCACCTGCCGGCGAACCCGCTCGATGTCCCGCACCAGGAGGTGCAGGCTGGCCCGTGCTTGGGCGTCGTGGGTGGCGTGGTCGGCCATGGAGAAGCCTCTCGAACCGGTGCTAAGAGCGGATCGGGCCGCAGACACCGTTCAGAATCGCGGCCCGTTTCGGTCAATCTCTCTTGACCAACGCGCCAACGTGCGCCCAGGTCACGCCCTGGGGGCGTGTCGGCATATGCGAGAGGCGCGCGTGTGTGCGTACGCCCCCGATCCCGCAGGTGGGCCCGGGGGACCACGCCCCCTAGACTGGACCGCTGCTGACGCCGAGATAGCGAGGTAGGACCCCAGTGAAGCTCGTCTTCGCAGGCACCCCCGAGGTCGCCGTGCCCGCCCTGGACGCCCTGATCGCCTCCGGGCGGCACGAGGTCGCGGCCGTCGTCACCCGGCCCGACGCACCGGCCGGCCGCGGCCGGCGGCTGGTCGCCAGCCCCGTGGCCGAGCGCGCCGAGGAAGCGGGCATCGAGGTCCTCAAGCCGGTCCGCCCGCGCGACCCGGAGTTCCAGGAGCGGCTGCGCGAGATCGCCCCGGACTGCTGCCCCGTCGTCGCCTACGGCGCCCTGATCCCCAAGAGCGCCCTCGACATCCCCGTCCACGGCTGGGTCAACCTGCACTTCTCACTGCTGCCCGCCTGGCGCGGCGCCGCCCCCGTCCAGCAGTCGATCATGGCCGGTGACCAGGTCACCGGGGCCTCCACCTTCCGCATCGAGGAAGGGCTCGACACCGGCCCGGTCTTCGGGGTGCTCACCGAGGACGTCCGCCCCACCGACACCAGCGGCGACCTGCTGACCCGGCTCGCCTTCGCCGGCGCCGGGCTGCTGACCGCGACCATGGACGGCATCGAGGACGGCACCCTGCGCGCCGTCGAGCAGCCCGCCGACGGGGTCTCCCTCGCGCCGAAGATCACCGTCGAGGACGCCCGCGTCGACTGGAACGCCCCCGCGCTGCGCGCCGACCGCGTCGTGCGCGGCTGCACCCCGGCGCCGGGCGCCTGGACCGTCTTCCGCGGCGAGCGCCTCAAGTTGATCTCCGTCGGGCTGGTCCCCGACCGCACCGACCTCGCCCCGGGCGTCCTCGCCCCGGCCAAGAACAACGTGTACGTCGGCACCGGCTCGCACGCCGTCGAGCTGCTCTGGGTGCAGCCGCAGGGCAAGAAGCCGATGAAGGGCGCCGACTGGGCCCGCGGGGTGCGCATCGCTCCCGGCGAGCGCCTGGGCGGGACCGACGTAGGCTGATTCCATCCGCGCCCCCGCCAGGCCGGGGGCGTCCGCAGTACCCGTGAACACCGCGGAACCCCGAAGCACCTCGTACCTCCGGAGCACCTTCCACGTGAGCGAAAAGTCCCCCCAGCCCCGCCGCAGCCCCGCCTCCGGCGGCCGGCCGGCCAAGCCCTACCGCCGGCCCCAGAAGGACCCCGTCCGGATGCTGGCCTTCGAGGCGCTGCGGGCGGTGGACGAGCGCGACGCGTACGCCAACCTCGTCCTGCCCCCGCTGCTCAAGAAGGCCCGCCAGAACGAGTCCTTCCAGGCCCGCGACGCGGCCCTGGCCACCGAGCTGGTCTACGGGACCCTGCGCCGCCAGGGCACGTACGACGCGATCATCTCCGCCTGCGTCGACCGGCCGCTGCGCGAGGTGGACCCGCCGGTCCTGGACGTCCTGTCGCTCGGCGCGCACCAGCTGCTGGGCACCCGCATCCCCACGCACGCCGCCGTCTCGGCGAGCGTGGAGCTGGCCCGGGTGGTGCTCGGCGACGGGCGGGCGAAGTTCGTGAACGCCGTCCTGCGCAAGATCGCCGCGCACGACCTGGACGGCTGGCTGGAGCGGGTCGCGCCGCCGTACGACGAGGACGCCGAGGAGCACCTCGCGGTCTACCACTCCCACCCCCGCTGGGTGGTCAGCGCCCTGTGGGACGCCCTGGGCGGCGGGCGGGCCGGGATCGAGGACCTGCTGGAGGCCGACAACGAGCGGCCCGAGGTCACCCTCGTGGCCCGGCCGGGCCGGTCCACGACCGAGGAACTGGTGGAGGCGCTCGGCGAGGAGTCGGCGCTGCCGGGCCGCTGGTCCCCGTACGCGGTGCGGATGGCCGAGGGCGGCGAGCCGGGCGCGCTGGAGGCGGTCCGCGAGGGCCGCGCCGGCGTGCAGGACGAGGGCAGCCAGCTGGTGGCCATGGCCCTGGCGGCGGCTCCGGTCGAGGGCGCCGACGCGCGCTGGCTGGACGGCTGCGCGGGCCCGGGCGGCAAGGCGTCGCTGCTGGGCGCGCTGGCCGCGCAGCGGGGCGCGTTCCTGCTGGCCTCCGAGAAGCAGCCGCACCGGGCGCGCCTGGTGGAGCGGGCGCTGGCCGGCAACCCGGGCCCGTACCAGGTCATCGCCGCCGACGGCACCCGCCCGCCGTGGCGCCCGGGCTCCTTCGACCGGGTCCTGATGGACGTGCCCTGCTCCGGTCTGGGCGCGCTCCGGCGCCGCCCCGAGGCCCGCTGGCGGCGCCGCCCGCAGGACCTGGAGGGCTTCGCGCCGCTCCAGCGCGCCCTGCTGCGCGAGGCCCTGTCCGCGGTGCGGGTCGGGGGCGTCGTGGGCTACGCCACCTGCTCCCCGCACCTGGCGGAGACCCGGGTCGTGGTGGAGGACGTCCTCAAGGGCCGCGGCGCCGGCAACCTCCCGGTGGCGGCCGAACTGATCGACGCCCGCCCGTACATGGAGGGCGTACCGGCCCTCGGCGACGGCCCGGACGTCCAACTGTGGCCGCACCTGCACGGCACGGACGCGATGTACCTGGCCCTCCTGCGCCGCACCGCGTAGCGGGGCTCAGCCGGCGGCGACGTGCTCCACGCCCGCGCACCAGACGCGTAGGACGCGGCGGGTGGCGCGGATGTCGGTGAGGGGGTCGCCGTCGATCAGGACGAGGTCGGCGCGGCGGCCGGGGCGGATCGCGCCGCGGTCGGTGAGGCCGAAGTGGCGGGCGGGCAGGACCGTGGCGGCGCGCACGGCGTCCAGGGGCGTCAGCCCGGCGTCCACGAGCAGTTCCAGCTCGTGGTGGAGGCTGCTGCCGTGGGGCGGGGTGAAGGGCACCCCCGGGGTGGCGTTGGCGTCCGTACCGGCGAGGACCGGTACCCCGGCCCGATGCAGGGCGGCGACGCTCGCCCGGGCCGGCGCGTACTCCACGCCCGGCAGCCCGGCCGCCGCGAGGCCCTCCATCATCGTCAGGGTCGGTACGGCGGCCCGCCCGGCGGCGCGCATCCGGGCCGCCGAGGCCGCGTCGAGGGGGCGGTCGCCGGGGACGTGGGTGAGCACGTCGGCGCCGGCCTCCTGGGCCATGGCGCAGGCCTCGAAGGCGGCGGCGTGCGCGACGACGAGCCGGCCGTGCGCGTGCGCGGCGGCGACCAGGGCGTCGAGCGTGGGCTGGTCCAGGGCGCCGGGGCCGGGCCGCTCGGCGACGACCTTGACGTAGTCCGCGCCCTCGGCCACCCGGGCCGCCACGAAGCGCTCCGCGTCCTCGGGGCCGGTGACGAAGCTGTCCGCCGGCATCCCGGGCATCCGGGAGTGCAGGCCGCCCGCCGCGATGGCGAGGGCGCCGGGGCTGCGGATGTCCGTGAGCCCGGGGACGGCGCGCAGGGAGTCGACCAGGGCCGGGGGCCAGGTGGCCATGTCGAGGGCGGTGGTGACGCCGTGGTCGCGCAGCTGCCGCAGGTTCTCGGGGCCGTGCAGGTGGACGTGGGAGTCGATCAGCCCGGGGAGGAGCACGGCGCCCCCGGCGTCGACCACCCGGGCCCCGCCGGGGTCGGTGGCGATCAGCCCGCCGTCGACGACGACGGTGGCGGGTTCGAGGAGCCGCCGGCCGTCGAAGACCCGGGCGTTGGTCAGGGCCGTCTTCACACAGTCCTCCAGGGGCGGTGGGGCGGTCATTGTCCCGCGGACCGCCCGCCGCGCACGGGGGACACCGGCGCGGGGCGGGCACGTGTCCCCGGTCCCGCCCGACCGCGAAGGACGGGCACGCGCCGACGCGGTGGTCACTTAAGCAGCGCTACGGAAACCGCGAGTTCCGGGGCCGTGGCCGGAAGTGCCCGAGGGCATGGCAGGCTTGGGGCATGGCCGTTCAGATCAATCCCAGCATCCTGTCCGCCGACTTCGCCCGTCTCGCCGAGGAGGCCAGGGCCGTCGAGGGGGCCGACTGGCTGCACGTCGACGTCATGGACAACCACTTCGTCCCGAACCTCACCCTCGGCGTGCCGGTCGTGGAGTCCCTGAGCCGTGCCACGGAGACCCCGCTCGACCTGCACCTGATGATCGAGGACCCCGACCGCTGGGCGCCGCAGTACGTGGAGGCGGGCGCCGGCTCGGTGACCTTCCACGCCGAGGCCGCGGCGGCCCCGGTGCGCCTGGCGCGCGAGATCCGCGCCCTGGGCGCCCGGGCGGCGATGGCGCTCAAGCCCGGCACCCCGATCGAGCAGTACGAGGACATCCTCCCCGAGCTCGACATGGTGCTGATCATGACCGTCGAGCCCGGCTTCGGCGGCCAGTCCTTCCTCGACATCATGCTGCCCAAGGTCCGCCGGACCCGTGAGCTGATCGCCAAGCACGGACTGGACCTGTGGCTCCAGGTCGACGGCGGGGTGTCCGCCACCACCATCGAGCGGGTCGCGGAGGCCGGCGCCGACGTGTTCGTGGCCGGAAGCGCGGTCTACGGGGCGGTGGATCCGGCCGCCGCGGTGCGGACTCTGCGTGACCAGGCGGGTGCGGCGATCGCCGCGGCGCCCTGGGCTTGTGACCACTGAGCGGATCGTTGGTGAACGGCTCGGTGAACGGATGTCGTCCAGGCTGATCAATGGCCGCTGGATCTGACAGGATGAACGGCGAGTCGAGAGTGTGAACACGACAGTGTGAACAGCAGTGAGGAGAGCGCGGTGTCTGCAATGTCGGCGGGACGGTCAGCCCTGCGGATGGGACCCGCGGAGCTGGTGCAGGCGGCGGCCATGGCGCGCCGCTTCTACCTGGAGGGCAAGTCCAAGATCCAGATCGCCGAGGAATTCGGCGTGAGCCGCTTCAAGGTGGCCCGGGTCCTGGAGACCGCCCTCGAACGCGACCTCGTCCGCATCGAGATCCGGGTACCGGCGGAACTGGACGCGGAGCGCTCCGACGCGCTCCGCGCCCGGTACGGGCTGCGGCACGCCGTCGTGGTCGAGTCCCCGGCTGACGCGAGCGAGGACGCGCCCGATCCGGAGAACCTCGGGGCGGTCGCGGCCGACCTGCTGGGCGAACTGGTCAACGAGGGCGACGTCCTCGGTCTGGCCTGGGGGCGGTCCACGATCCACATGGCCGCCTCGCTGCACCGGCTGCCTCCGTGCACGGTCGTCCAGCTGACCGGCGTGTACGACGCGGGGACGGCCGAGCGCGGCTCCGTGGAGGCCGTGCGGCGCGCCGCCCAGGTCTCCGGCGGGGACGCGCACCCCATCTACGCCCCGATGCTGCTGCCCGACCCGGCGACGGCGGCGGCGCTGCGCAACCAGACGGGCATCGCGCGGGCCTTCGAGTACTTCGACAAGGTCACCGTGGCGGCCGTGTCCATCGGCTCCTGGGAGCCGGGGATCTCGACCGTGCACGACATGCTCACGGACGAGGAGCGGGCGCACTACGCCTCCCTGGGCGTGGCGGCCGAGATGTCGGCCCACCTGTTCGACGCGGAGGGCCGCCGGGTCGGCCGCGACCTCGGCGAGCGGTGCATCACGGTCGAGGCCGACCGGCTGCGCCGGATCCCGGAGGTCGTGGCGATCGCGGGCGGTCTGCGCAAGGCCGCCGCGATCGGCGCGGTGCTCCGCTCCGGGCTCGTGACCAGCCTGGTGACGGACACGGCGGTGGCGGACTACCTGCTGACCGAGTCCGCCCCGGGGCTGCGGCCGGCGCTGGAGCGGGCGGACCCGGACGACTGACCGTCCCGGCCCCGCGAATGGTGCTGCAATCGAGACCGTCGGAGGCGGCCCCCGGGAGGCCCCGTGGGCGCATACTGACGTCAATGACCAAATCAGCAGTACCTCGCCGCCATTTGCCGTCCAGCCCGTTCAGGGCGCCCGTGGAACCGCCGGTGAGGCGGTTCGGCGTGGGTGACCGCGTCAGTCACGACCAGCACGGCCTCGGCCGGGTCATCGGAGTCGAGGAAGAGGCCGTCCTCGTCGACTTCGGGTCCGTGCAGAAGCGCGTCCTGAGCCCCTACGGCAAGATGTCCCTCCTCTGACCCCGCCGGGCGATTCGCCACCGAATCGGATGTTTGGCACGATCAGGGCATGATCCTCAGGAGCGTGCCCCGGTCGTTGTCGCGCGTGCTCGGGGCCCTGTTCCTGTGCGCCGCGCTGACCGCCGCCCTGGGGGGCTGCGGCGGCGGGGCCGCCCCGGCGCGGCCGTCGTCCGCCGCGGGCACCGCCGCCCCCGCCCCCGCCTGGGCCAAGGGGATGGCCACCGTACGGGCCGACGCGCTGCCCCCGCAGGCCCGCGAGGTGCTCGCGCTGATCGACAAGGGCGGCCCGTACCCGTACCGGCAGGACGGGACCGTCTTCGGGAACTTCGAGAAGGTCCTGCCGAAGCAGAAGCGCGGCTACTACCACGAGTACACGGTCAGGACCCCGGGGTCGCGTGACCGCGGCGCCCGCCGGATCATCACCGGCGGGGGCGGGGAGTTCTACTACACGGACGACCACTACGAGACCTTCAAGGCGGTCCTCCGATGACCCTCGCCCCGCAGCCGCTCGCCCCCGCCCTGGCCGCCGCCGAGGAGGCCGGCTGGACGACCCTGCGGCTGGACCTGGACGGGGTGCGCGGCAAGGCGGCCCTGATGCGGCGCTGCGCGTCGGCGCTGCGGGTGCCGGAGTGGTTCGGCGGCAACTGGGACGCGCTGGCCGACGCCCTGGTCGACCTGTCCTGGCTGCCGGATGCCCCCGGGCGGCTGCTGGCGGTGACCTCCTGGCGCGGGTACGCCGCCGAGCGGACCGAGGACTGGGAGACGCTCGGGGAGGTCCTGGAGGAGGCCGTGGACTTCTGGCGGGGGCAGGAGGGGGCGCCGCCGCTCACGGTGGTCCTGGCGCGCTGACCGGGGGCCGCGGGACGTGCGGCAGGCCCCGCGCCCGTCCGGGCCGCGGGGCCTGCTCGTTCACTCGTCCTTCGCCTTCGGGATCCACGGCGGGGTCTGGCCCCAGGACCAGACCGGGATCTTGGCCGCGTCCACCGGAGGCGGGTTGGGGCCGGAGTAGATCAGGGCCATCCGGGTGCCCCACTCGATGTAGTAGACGAACACCGCCCGGAACTCGGGGTCCGTCGGGAGGCCGACCTCGTCGGCGGTGTCCAGCAGCAGGTCCACCCAGCGGCGGCGCTGCCGCTCGGTGATGCCGCGTCCCAGGTGCTTGGTGGCCATGTGCATGTGGCCGCCGTGGTGTGCCGAGTAGTCGGCCGGGCCGCCGAAGACCTCCGACAGCCAGACCGCGACGTGCTGCGGGTGCTCCGCGTCCATGCCCGCGAAGACCGGGGCCAGGACCTCGTCCTGCAGGGCGTGGCCGTAGAACACGTCGGTGAGGCGGCGCATGGCCTCCGCGCCGCCCATCCACTCGTAGATCGTGGGCGTGGTGCTCATGACTGTCCGGCGGCCTTCCCCGGGCCGACCACGTCGGTGACGGCGTAGTGCTGCATCTCCTCGATGTTCGTCACGTACGGGCGGATCGCCTGGAAGAACGCCGGGAAGTGCTCGCCCTTGCGGAAGCCGTTGAGGTGGGCGTCGACCGAGGTCCAGCGGATCCGCAGGATGTACCGCTCGGTGTCCTCGGTGTTGTGCGCCAGCTCGTAGTCGATGCACTCGGGCGAGGCGGCCAGGGCCTCGGCCGCGCGGGCGTACGACTCCTCGAAGGCCTGCTGGTCCTGCGAGGCGATCCGGTAGCGGATGTACTCGACGGTGGTGGTCATGGTGTGCGTGCCTCTCCCTGGGATCAGGTCGTCCCGGATACTTTCCGGGATCATCAGTGCCCGGTGGGGATTTCCGTCACTCCGGCTGAGACTTCTGGATGTCGGGGCCCTGCGCGCGCACCTGGCGGACCTTGTCGAGGGACTCGCGCAGCTCCCGCAGCCACTCGTCGGTGTTCTCCCCGACCAGGCGCACGCACCAGGCCAGGGCGTCCGCCCGGCTGCGCGCCACCCCGCCGGCGACCAGGGTGTCGAGGACCTGGCGCTCGGACTGGCGCAGCCGGGTCATGACGGGGACCGCGAGGTGGGTGAAGAGGACGGTCTCCTCACCCGACTTCACCCCCCAGGCGACCTTGCGGCGGTAGAGCTCCTCGGCCTCGCGGGCCACCTCCATGCGCTGCTCGCGGGTGCGCTCGCGGAACTCCTTGACCGACTCGGAGGCCGGGACGGCCCCGACGACGGTGATCTCCTCCCGGTCGACGGTGACCGAGACGAGGGACTCGTAGACGTCCACCGGCAGGCGCTCGGCGAACCACGCGCGGAGCTTCTCGCTCCGTTCGGCTGTAATCATGTAATCAACGTTGCATCCGGTCTCCCCGTGATCGCAAGGGCCGGGGCGTTCGCTCTCGGCGTCAGCCCATCGAGCGGTAGCGGTGGATCAGCGAGACCGCCATCGCCCCCTCGCCCACGCCGGAGGCGACCCGCTTGACCGAGTGGGCCCGCACGTCGCCCGCCGCGAACACCCCGGGGACGCTGGTCTCCAGCGGATAGGGGGCGCGCTCCAGGCTCCACTCCGCCGGCAGCTCCCCGCCGTTGGCGATCAGGTCGGAGCCGGTGAGGACGAAGCCGTACTCGTCGCGCTCCACCACCCCCGACAGCCAGTCGGTGTGCGGGCGGGCCCCGATGAACGTGAACATGAACCGGGCCGGGACCTCCCGGTCCTCGCCGGTGTCCGCGTCGTGCAGGGTGATCCGCTCCAGGTGCTCCCCGCCGTCCAGGGCGGTGACGGTCGTGCGGACCTTCACCTCGATGTTCGGGGTGCGCTCGATCTCGTCGATCAGGTAGCGGGACATGCTCGCGTCCAGGGAGGCCGCGCGGACCAGGATGGTCACCCGGGCCGCGTACTTGGCGAAGTGCACCGCCGCCTGCCCGGCCGAGTTGGCCCCGCCCACGATGAACACGTGCTGGGAGATGCAGGCCGAGCTCTCCGTGGTCGCCGCCCCGTAGTACAGGCCCGCGCCCTCGAAGCGGTCCGCGCCGGGGGCCTCCAGGCGGTTGTAGGAGACCCCGGTCGCCAGCAGCACCGTCTCCGCGCTGATCTCCGTCCCGTCCGCCAGGGTCAGGATCTTCGCCGGGTCGTCCCGGGTGAGGGAGACCACCTCCACCGGGTGCAGGATCTCCGCGCCGAAGCGGGAGGCCTGGATGGTGGCCCGGCGGGTCAGGTCCCCGCCGGAGAGGCCCGAGGGGAAGCCGAGGTAGTTCTCGATCAGGCTGGAGGTGCCGGCCTGGCCGCCCGGGGCGCGGGAGTCCAGCATCAGCGTGGACAGCCCCTCGGAGGCCGCGTACACCCCGGCTGCCAGGCCCGCCGGGCCGGCGCCGACGATCACGCACTCGTAGTGCGGGCGGGAGGCGGTGGTGGACAGGCCGAGGCGCCGGGCGAGTTCCGTGTCGGTCGGGGCGGAGAGCACCGAGCCGTCCGGGAAGCGCACCAGCGGCAGCGCCGCCCCCGCCTGCGCGTCGGCGATCACCGTCAGCGCCTCGGGGTCCCGCTCCACGTTCAGGAAGCGGAACGGCTGCCCGTTGCGGGTGAAGAAGTCCCGCACGGCGTGGGTGCCGGGGGAGACCAGGTGGCCCGCGACGATGATCCCGTCGTAGGCCGGCCGGTAGGTGGCCAGCCAGTCCGAGAGCAGGTCGTCCAGGACCGGGAACAGCCGCTCGTGCGGCGGGTCCCAGGGCTTGAGCAGGTAGTAGTCCAGCCGGACCCGGTTGATGGCGGTGATGGCCGCGTCCGTCTCCGCGTACGCCGTCAGCAGCACCCGCCGGGCGTCCGGGAACCGGCTGACCGCCTCCAGCAGGAACTCCACCCCGGTGACGTCGGGCATCCGCTGGTCGACGAGGAACAGCGCGGGGTCGTGGCCGCGCTCGTCGAGGGAGTCGAGGATCTTCAGGGCGTCGGCGGCGGAGGAGGCGCCGAGCACCCGGTAGCGGTCGCCGTACGCGCTGCGCAGGTCCCGGCGGACCGCCCGCAGCACCTGCGGGTCGTCGTCCACCGCCAGGATCACGGGCTTGCGGCTCTCGGCCCGCTCGGGGGCGGCCGCAGCGCTCGTGGCCGGGGTTGCGGGGGAGGCGGGGCTCCCCTGGGCGGCGCTCACGCCGGCTCCAGCATCAGCTGGTCGGCGTAGCACCAGGCCCAGTCCTCACCGGGCTCGTGCGAGGCCGCGATCGGGTGGGCCGTCGCCCGGTAGTGCCGGGTGGCGTGCTTGTTCTTCGAGGAGTCGCAGCATCCGACGTGCCCGCAGCTCAGGCACATGCGCAGGTGCACCCAGACGTCCCCCAGACGCAGGCACTCCTCGCAGCCGTCCGCCGATGGCTTCACCGGACGTATCTGGTCGACGTGTGTGCACAACAGGTCCTTCGTCATCGTCCCCGTCCCTCTCCTCACGCACTCCTGACCCGGCGCGCCCGACCGTCACGGCGCGTCCAGACCATAAAACGGGGATCTTGAAATGGTTCAGCGATCCGGCCGAGGTCAGGAAGTCCGGCGCGTACTTCCTGACCTCGCCGGACTACTAGGTGAGGTGCCGCCACGACCTTGCCCGCTACCTCACGAAGTCGCATTCCGGCCCTTTGACGGGGGCTCCGGGCGCACGCAGTGTGGTGGACGCAAACGACAACAGGCCGCGCCTGGAGGAATCCGTGAGCAGAAAGATTCTGGTCATTGTCTCCGAACACGGTTACTGGTCCGAGGAACTGATCGGTCCCGTTTCGAAGTTCGACGAGCAGGGCTACGAGATCACATTCGCCACGCCGACCGGAAAGCGTGCGCACGCGCTTCCGCCGAGCCTCGACCCGAACTTCGTCGACCCTCCGCTCGGCCGCTCGGTCACCTCGGAGGAGAACGCCCGGCTGGGCCGGGAGTTCGAGCAGTCGAGCCGCCTCGACTCGCCCCTCGACATCGAGGCGTGGGTGCCGGAGCGCCCGTACACGAGCGACGGCGAGTACCTGCGCAAGCTGGAGCAGTACCACCGGGACCTGGAGAAGCTCGAGGCCGACATCGCCGGCTACGACGCGATCCTGATCGTAGGCGGCAGTGGTCCCATCGTCGACCTCGCCAACAACGAGCGGGTCCACGCCCTGATCCTGGCCTTCAAGAACGCCGGCAAGGTCGTGGCCGCCGAGTGCTACGGCGTCGCCTGCCTGGCCTTCGCCCGCGACTGGGGCGACCGCAAGAGCATCATCTGGGGCAAGCACGTCACCGGCCACTGCAAGGAGTACGACTACAAGGACGGCACCGGATTCCTCGGCACCGACTTCAACATGGGCCCGCCGCCGTACCCGCTGGAGTACATCCTGCGCGACGCGACCGGCCCGCGCGGCGCCTATCACGGGAATTTCGGCCACCCGCTGTCGGTGATAGTCGACTACCCCTTCGTCACCGGCCGCTCCACCCCCGACTCGTACCTCACGGGGCAGAAGATCGTGGAAGTCCTGGAGAACGGTCTCACCCGTTACGGGTGGTAGGGGAATGAGGGGGAGTCCGATGAATTCCGAAGCCACTCCCGGACGGGAAAGGCTGATCGAGCAGTTCAAGGCCGACGGCCTGACGGTGATGTTCGGAAATCCGGGAACGGTGGAACAGGGATTCCTCGACGCGGTCGACGCGGCGGCGGACTTCCAGTACGTCCTGGCCCTCCAGGAGACCGTGGCCGCCGGCATCGCCGACGGCTACGCCCGGGCCACCGGGGGCGCGGCCCTGCTCCAGCTGCACTCCGGGGTGGGGCTGGGCAACGGCATCGGCATGCTCTACCAGTCGCTGCGCGGCCACACCCCGCTGGTCGTGGTCGCCGGCGACGCCGGGGTGCGCTACGACGCCATGGACGCCCAGATGGCTTCCGACCTGGTGGCCATGGCCAAACCCGTCACCAAGTACGCGACCCGGGTCACCGACCCCCGGTCCGTGCTGCGCACGATCCGGCGGGCCGTGAAGATCGCCCTCACCCCGCCGCGCGGCCCGGTGTTCGTGGCCCTGCCCATGGACGTGCTGGACGAGCTCAACTCCGAGCCCGTCCTGCCCGCCACTGTGCCGCTCACCGACGTGGCGCCCTCCCCGGCCTCGGTGGGCCGGGCGGCCGAGCTGCTCGCCTCCGCCGAACGCCCGGTGGTCCTCGTCGGGGACGGGGTCGCGCTCTCCGGGGCGCAGGCCGAACTCGTCGCCGTCGCCGAGCTGCTGGGCGCCGACGTGTACGAGGTCGACTCCTCCGAGGTGAACATCGCGGCCTCGCACCCGCTGCGCCGCGGCCAGACCGGCCACATGTTCGGCCCGCACAGCAAGGAGCTGGTCGGGGAGGCCGACGGGGTGCTGATCGTCGGCACGTACGTCTTCCCCGAGGTGTTCCCCGAACTGGAGAACCCCTTCCGGCCCGGCGCCAAGGTCGTCCACATCGACCTGAACGCCTACGAGATCGCCAAGAACCACCCCGTCGACCTCGGGCTGGCCGCCGACCCGCGCCAGGCGCTGCGCGCGCTGGCCGGCGTACTGGAACAGCGGCTGACCCCGCAGCGGCGGGCGGCGGCGGCCGCACGGCTGGACGCACGCACCCGGGAACGGGCCCGGGCCGCCCGGCAGGCCGCGCCGGACGACGACACGCCGATGGCCGTCTTCCTGCGGACCCTGGCCGAACGCACCCGCGGGGACCTGATCGTCTTCGACGAGGCGCTCACCACCTCCCCGCTGGTCACCCGGTACCTGCCGCCCGAACGCCCGGGCGACTACCACCTCACCCGGGGCGGCTCGCTGGGCGTGGGCTTCCCCGGAGCGGTCGGCGCCAAGCTGGCCCGCCCGGACCGGCTCGTCGTCGGCTTCGCGGGCGACGGCGGGTCCATGTACACCTACCAGGCGCTGTGGACGGCGGTCCGGCACGGGATCGACGCCAAGTTCGTGGTCTGCAACAACCGCAAGTACCGGCTGCTCGACGACAACATCGCCCAGTACTGGCGCGAACGGGACATCGCCGAACACCCCTTCCCGGGCTCCTTCGACCTCTCCCGCCCCGAGATCGACTTCGCGGGGCTGGCCCGGGCGCTGGGCGCCGACGGGACCCGGGTGGAGAAGCCGGACGAGGCGGCGGCCGCCGTGGACCGGATGCTGGCCCACCCCGGCCCGTTCCTCGTCGACGTCCAGATCTGAACCGACCGGACCACACCGAACAGGAGGAGACCGCATGCCCGCCGAGCGGCTGACCGAGGACGCGATCCGCACCTTCGCCGAGAACTGGTACGTGGCCCTGGACCGCCACCTCCCGCTGGAGCAGGTCCTCGCCCTCGTCACCGAGGACCTGGAGTTCAAGGTCCCCGAGGACACCTTCCTCGGCCACCAGGGCTTCGGCCGCTGGTACGAGGCCGTCACGAACCGCTTCTTCGACGAGGTGCACACGGTCACCAAGGTGGAGCCGGTCGTCGAGGGGGACCGGGCGATCGTCCGCGTCCTCGTCAACTGGCAGGCCAAGATCTGGGACGCGCCGGCCGCCCGCAGCCAGTGGCTCGGCTTCGACGCCGACCAGACCTGGACCGTCGTGGCGGGCGAGGACGGCCCGCTGATCAAGCAGTACACCGTCAACGAACTGGCGCCGATGCCCGGTTCGGGCTCGCTCTGAGAGGGCCGGGCCGATGACCGAAGTGACCCGCGAGCGGGTCGAGGCCGCCTACCGCGCCCTCGGCTCCGGAGACCGCGCCCGCATCCTGGAGTACTACTCCGAGGACCTGCGCTGGCTGGTGCCCGGCAACCACCCGCTGGCCGGCTGGTACGAGAGCCTGGACGCCTTCCTGGAGCTGATGGGCCAGACCCACAAGCTCACCGGCGGCACCTTCCGCATGGAGCTGGAGGCGGTCCTGACCGGGCCGGACTGCAGCGCCGACGTCTGCCGCAACACCGCCCTGCGGGACGGCGCGGACCCGGCGAGCGGCTCCCCGTACGAGCGGATGGACTACCCGGTCTTCCACTTCATGAAGTGGCGCGACGGGCGGGTCGTCGAGGGCCGCGACGGCCTCTTCGGGGACACGGCCAGTGCCTTCAGCCAGTTCTGGGCGCCCTTCGCGCCCGACGGCACCCGCAGGGACCGATAGGGGGGATGAGAGACCGATGGACGCGCGAGACGTACTGACCAAGTACTACGAGTACGCCAACGCCGGCGACTGGGACCGCTGGTGCGACCTGTTCACCGAGGACCAGGTCATGGACGAGCAGCTCGCCGGACACATCGAGGGCCTGGAGACCCTGCGCTCGATGATGAAGGGCATGGGGGCCATGTACCGGGTCTTCCGCAACGAGCCCGTGCACTTCCTGGTCGACGGGGAGAAGGCCGCGGCCGTCTCCCACATCACGGCGGTCAGCCCCTCCGGGCAGGCCATCGAGGCCGAGGTGATGAACTTCTTCCGGATCGTGGACGGCCGGATCGCCTACATGGCGAACTTCCACGACACCGTTCCCTTCCAGGTGCTGAGCCAGGACTGAGGGGAACCGGACCCGTGGCCACAGAGCAGTACGACTACGTGATCGTCGGCTCCGGCACCGCCGGCAGCGTCCTCGCGAACCGCCTCTCCGCCGACCCGGACGTCTCCGTCCTGGTCCTGGAGGCCGGCGGCAACCGCATCCCGCCCGAGGTGGACGACCCGTCCTCCTGGTACAAGCTGCTCGGCGGGCCCGTCGACTGGGGCTACACCAGCGTCCCGCAGCCGGGCCTGGGCGGCCGGCGGACCTACGAGCCGCGCGGCAAGGCCCCCGGCGGCAGCAGCAACCTCTACATCATGATGCACATCCGGGGCCACGCCTCGGACTTCGACAACTGGGCCTACCAGGGCGCGGCCGGCTGGGCGTACGAGGACGTGCTCCCGTACTTCGCGCTCCTGGAGGACCAGGAGGACGCCACCGCCCCCACCACCGGCACCGGCGGCCCCCAGCGGGTCACCAACGCCGGCCGGCACGGCCCCAACCCGGTCTCCCGCGCCTTCATCGACGCCGCCGTCGAGCTCGGCCACCAGGAGATCGCCGACTTCAACACCGACGGCCCCCGGCGCGGCCTCTTCGGCACCGGCTGGCACCACGTCGACGTGGCCGACGGCCGCCGCCAGGGCACCCTGGCCGCCTACCTGGAGCCGGCCCTGGCCCGCCCCAACCTGACCCTGCGCACCAACGCGCAGACCACCCGGCTGCTCCTGGACGGGGACACCTGCACGGGCGTCGAGTACGTCCAGCTGCGGCCCCCGGCCGAGATCCCCGGCCGGACGGTACGGGACGGCCACAGTGCGGCGGCGGCCCCGGGGGCGCACACCGTACGGGCCCGCCGCGAGGTGATCGTGGCCGCCGGGGCGATCGAGTCCCCGAAGCTGCTGCTGCTCTCCGGCATCGGCCACCCCGAGCAGCTGCGCGAGCACGGCATCGAGGTCACCGAGGCCCTGCCCGGGGTCGGCGAGAACTTCCACAACCACGTCCTGACCGGGCTGATGGCCGAGGTCACCCAGGAACTCCCGGCGCCGGCGCAGAACCTGTCGGAGAGCGCGCTGTTCCTGTCCTCCCGGCCCGGACTGCCCGCCCCGGACCTGCAGATCGCCTTCGTCCACGTCCCCTTCGACGTGATCGTCGGACAGAACCACCCGAACACGGTGTCCATCCTCCCCGGCGTCGTCCGCCCGGTCTCGCGCGGCTCGATCAGGCTGGCGAGCGCCGACCCGCTCGCCCACCCGCTGATCGACCCGAACTACCTGGGCGACCGCTGGGACCTGGAGCGGATGGTGCAGGGCGTCAAGACCGCCCGGGAGATCTTCGCCACCTCCGCCTTCTCGCCCTGGTACAAGCAGGAGCTCCAGCCCGGGCCCGGCACCGTCTCCGACGAGGAGCTGCGGACCTTCGTCCGGCAGAAGGCGGAGAGCTACCACCACCAGGCCGGCTCCTGCCGCATGGGCGCCGACGACCTCGCCGTCGTCGACCCCGAGCTGCGGGTGCACGGCGTACGGAACCTGCGCGTCGTCGACGCCAGCGTCATGCCCGCCGTCCCGTCGGGCAACTGCCACACCGCCATCGCGATGATCGCCGAGCGCGCGGCGGACTTCCTGAGGGGGGTGTCCCGTGCCTGACGCCGTACTGCGCGAGGGCGCGCTGAGCGGGACCCGGATCGCGGTCCTGGTCGAGAGCGACTTCTACGAGCCCGAGATCTTCTACTACCAGCGCCGGTTCGCCGAGGAGGGGGCCGAGGTCGACTTCCTGACCCGGCTGTGGGGCAACGACTCCATCACCTTCTCCGGGCACGAGTACCGGGCGCCGTTCACCGCCGACAAGTCCCTGGAGGGGCTGGGCGACGAGGAACTGCGCCGCTACGCCGCCGTCATCGTGCCCTCCGGCATGGTGGCCGACCGGCTGCGCTACACCGAGGACGTGGACGTGCTGGCGCCCGCGACCGAGTTCCTGCGCCGGGCCTTCGAGGAGCCGACCGTCCTCAAGGGGATCATCTGCCACGGCATGTGGCTGGCCTCGTCCATCCCGGACAAGGTCCGCGGTCGCAAGGTGGTCTGCCACAACAACCTCGTCGGCGACGTCCGCAACATGGGCGCCGAGTACGTCGACGAGGACGTGGTGGTCGACGGCGACCTGGTCACCGGGCGCACCGGCGCCCACCACCACCTCTTCGCCCGCCGGATCATCGAGCTGCTCGCGGCGCGCCGGGGCCGGGGGAGCGCCTGATGGCCGGCGCCGGGCAGCGCGCGATGACCTGGTCGCACGTGGGGCTCAACTGCGCCGACCAGAAGAGCACCGAGGAGTTCTACACCCGGTACTTCGGCTTCACCCGGGCCCGGGTGGTCGACCTCGGGGAGGCCCGGATCGTGTTCCTGCGCAAGGGGGACGCGTACCTGGAACTCTTCGAGTCGCCGGTGGGCCCGGCCCGCCCGGCGCACGACGACGGACCGCCGGCCCCCGGCCGGATCCGTCACCTGGCCTTCCAGACGGACGACGTCGACGCGTTCCTCGCCGAACTGGGCGAGGCGGCCGACGTGACCCTGGGGCCGCTGGACTTCGACGACTTCATCTGCGGCTGGCGGACCGTGTGGGTCCGCGATCCCGACGGGGTGATCGTCGAGGTCAGTCAGGGATTCGAGGACGACCGCTCACACGACAAGGACGGTGCATGACATGGCGGGCACGCCCGGTTTCTCCTTCTCCGACACGATCGCGGGCTACGTCGTCCGCTTCGACTCCGCGTCGCGGACCCTGCGCCTGCGGACCGCCGACGACCGGGAGTTCGACGTCTCGCTCGCCTCGGGTCCCAGCGCCGAACTGGTGCGCAACCTGGACGAGCCCTACGTGGACGCCTCCGGGCACGTCGACGAGATGCTCTCGGCCGGCCGGTTCCTCTTCGCCTACGGGGTCCACTACCCCGAACAGGGCGGCCGCTTCGACGCCAAGCGGCTGGTGTTCCTGGGCCGCAGCGCCGAGGACTTCCGCTTCGAGGAGGCGGGCTGGTGGGTCAAGCAGATCGAGTCCCTCGCCGACTTCTACAAGCGGGCCCAGTTCGGTGACGGGCCGGTGGACTTCGACCGGTACCGCACCGAGATCCGGCTCGGCGGCGACAAGACCGCCAGCCACGTCCAGGAGACCGACACCATCTCCCGCCTGGTCTACGGCATGGCCTCGGCCTACCTGCTGACCGGCAAGGACGAGTACCTGGAGGTCGCCGAACGCGGCACCGAGTACCTGCGCAAGCACATGCGGGTCGTCGACAGCGAGGAAGACGTCGTCTACTGGTACCACGGCATCAGCGTCGACGGGGACAGCGAACGCAAGCTGTTCACCTCCGAGTTCTCCGACGACTACGACGCGATCCCGATGTACGAGCAGATCTACGCCCTGGCCGGCCCGATCCAGACCTACCGGGTCACCGGCGACGTCCGGATCAAGAACGACGCCGACGCCACCATCCGGCTGTTCGACAAGTTCTTCCTCGACCCGGAGCAGGGCGGGTACTTCTCGCACATCGACCCGATCCTCTTCAGCCCCGACCACGAGTCCCTCGGCGAGAACGCCGAACGCAAGAACTGGAACTCGGTCGGCGACCACGCGCCCGCGTACCTGATCAACCTGTACCTGGCGACCGGCGACCAGAAGTACGCCGACTTCCTCGAGTACACCTTCGACACCATCGCGGACAAGTTCCCGGACTACAAGAACAGCCCGTTCGTCCAGGAACGCTTCTTCCGCGACTGGTCCCACGACACCGCGCACAGCTGGCAGCAGAACCGCGCGGTCGTCGGGCACAACCTGAAGATCGCCTGGAACCTGATGCGGATGAACTCGCTGAAGGCCAAGCCCGCCTACGAGGAGCTCGCCCGCAAGATCGGCGAGATCATGCCGGCGGTCGGCAGCGACCTCCAGCGCGGCGGCTGGTACGACGTCGTGGAGCGGGTGAAGGACGGGGACCAGGAGTCGTACCGCTTCGCGTGGCACGACCGCAAGGCCTGGTGGCAGCAGGAGCAGGCGATCCTCGCCTACCTCATCCTGAACGGCACCGTCGGCGGCGAGGCGAACCTGCGCGAGGCACGCCAGGCGCAGGCCTTCTACAACACCTTCTTCCTCGACCACGACGAGGGAGCCGTGTACTTCAACGTGCTCGCCAGCGGCACGCCGTACCTGCTCGGCACCGAGCGGCTCAAGGGCAGCCACTCGATGTCCATGTACCACTCGGCGGAGCTGTGCTATCTCGCCGCCGTCTACAACAACCTGCTCATCAACGGCCGGGAGATGGACTTCCACTTCCAGCCCGACCCGGCCGACCTGCCGGGCCGGACCCTGCGCGTCTCGCCCGACCTGCTGCCCGCGGGCTCGGTGCGGATCGCGTCCGTGGAGATCGACGAGAAGCCGTACGAGGAATTCGACGCGGACGAGCTGACCGTCCACCTCCCCGACGTCCAGGGGCGGGTCAAGGTCAAGGTCCGGCTCCGGCCGGTGGCCCAGAAGTAATGCCCAACGGGGGGCGCCCCAACCAGAGGGGAAGCACGACATGAGCCTGAACCTGAAGGAACGCCGGAACAAGACGGGCACCGTGCTCGTCGCCACCGGCGAGATCAACAGCGAGACCTCCGGCACCCTGCTGGAGACCCTGCTGCCGCTGGTGCGCGAGGGCCGGCCGCTGCGCATCGACCTGACCGCCGTCACCTACGTCTCCAGCGCCGGCCTGCGCACCCTGCTGGTCGTCTACCGCGAGGCCCAGCACGCCGGCGTCGCCGTCACCCTGTACGGGGTGAGCGAGGAAGTGCGGTTCGTCATGTCGGCCACCGGCTTCCTCGACTTCTTCGAGACCGGCGAGGCCGCGGCCGCCGCCGGCCGGGCCAAGGCCGCGCGATGAGCGAGGCCCGCTCCGAACGAGTGCTGCGCGTGGACGCGTACCCGACCCACGAAGTGGGCGGGTACCGCGTCCGCGCGGGCAAGCCGTTCCCCTTCGGGGCCAACGTGGTCCCCGGCGGGGTCAGCTTCTCCGTCTTCTCCGACCAGGCCACCTCCATGACCCTGGTCATCTACAAGCGCGGAGAGCCCGAGCCGATGGCCGAGCTGGAATTCCCCGAGGAGTTCCGCACCGGCAGCGTCTTCTCCATGACGGTCTTCGGCCTCGACCACGAGAACATCGAGTACGGGTACCGGGCCGACGGCCCCTACGACCCGGCCACCGGCCACCGCTTCGACGCCCGCCAGGTCCTCTCCGACCCCTACGCCCGGCTGATCGCCGGCCGCGACGTGTGGGGCGTGGAGCCGGACCGCAGCCGCGGCTACCAGTACCGCTCGCGGGTGTGCCTGCAGGACTTCGACTGGGGCGACGACACCCCGCTGGGGATCCCCGCCGAGGACCTCGTCGTGTACGAGGCCCACGTGCGCGGCTTCACCCGGCACCCCTCCTCACAGGTCACCGCCCCCGGCACCTTCGCGGGGCTGCGGGAGAAGATCCCGTACCTCAAGGAGCTGGGCGTCAACTGCATCGAGCTGCTCCCCGTCTTCGAGTTCGACGAGAGCGACAACCCGCGCAGCAACCCGGAGACCGGCGAGAAGCTCTACGACTACTGGGGCTACAACACCGTCTCCTTCTTCGCGCCCAAGGCCGGCTACGCGGCCACCGGACGCTACGGGATGCAGGGCGACGAGTTCCGCACCCTCATCAAGGACCTGCACGCGGCCGGCATCGAGGTCATCCTCGACGTCGTCTTCAACCACACCGCCGAGGGCAACGAGCAGGGCCCCACCATCTCCTTCAAGGGGCTCGACAACGCCACGTACTACATGCTCACGCCCGAGGGGTACTACTTCAACTTCAGCGGCACCGGCAACACGGTCAACTGCAACCACCCCGTCGTGCGCAACTACGTGCTCGACTGCCTGCGCCACTGGGTCGCCGACTACCACGTCGACGGCTTCCGCTTCGACCTCGCGGCCATCCTCGGCCGGGACCTGGACGGCACCCCGCTGCCCAACCCGCCGCTGCTGGAGATGCTCGCCTTCGACCCCGTCCTGCGGCACACCAAGCTCATCGCCGAGGCCTGGGACGCGGGCGGCCTCTACGAGGTCGGCAACTTCCCGGCCTACGGCCGCTGGGCCGAGTGGAACGGCAAGTACCGCGACACCGTCCGGCGCTGGCTCAAGGGCGACCCCGGGGTCACCGGCGAGCTGGCCACCCGGATCGCGGGCTCGCCCGACCTCTACTCCAGCCGCGGCACCACCGCCTCCGTCAACTTCCTGACGGCCCACGACGGCTTCACCCTGGCCGACCTGGTCTCGTACAACGACAAGCACAACGAGGCCAACGGCGAGGGCAACAACGACGGGGCCAACGACAACAACAGCTGGAACTGCGGGGCCGAGGGCCCCACGGACGACCCCGAGGTCAACGCCCTGCGGCTGCGGCAGATGAAGAACGCCCTGGCCATCCTGCTCACCAGCCAGGGCATCCCGATGCTGCTCTCGGGCGACGAGGTCGCCCGCACCCAGCAGGGCAACAACAACACCTACTGCCAGGACAACGAACTGTCCTGGTTCGACTGGGACCAGGTCGACGACAACGCCGAACTGCTCCGCTTCACCCGCGAGATGATCGCCTTCCGGGGCCGCCACCGCGAGCTGCGCTCCACCACCCACCCCACCGGCCGGCTCCGCGACAGCCTCGGGCTGCCGGACATCAGCTGGCACGGGGAGCGGGCCTGGCAGCCCGACTGGTCGCCGGAGAGCCGCCTGATCGCGGTGGCCCGCTGCGGCACCGCCGACGAGGACGTGGTGTACGTCGCCATGAACTCGCACTGGGAGGCGCACGACCTGGAACTGCCCGCCCTGCCCCACGGCCGCAGCTGGCACCTGTTCGCCGACACCGGCGCCGAGGCCCCGCACGACATCCGCACGCCGGGCACGGAGCAGGAGCTCGACAACGCCGGCAAGTACCTGATCGGGCCGCGCTCGGTCGTGATCCTGGTCGGCCGCGCCAACGACCCCGAGTGACCGAAGGAGACCTGACATGCCGCTTTCCGTGTCCTTGAGCATCGAGGGCGACACCACCGTGATCGAACTGACGGGCGAGCTGGACGCCAAGACCGCGCCGGACTTCCACCAGACCATCGAGAAGGCCGCCGGCCACGGCACCAGCACCGTCGAGATACGGATGGCCGGCGTCGGCTACATGGCCAGCGCCGGGCTGCGCTCCCTGGTCTTCGCCCAGCAGAAGGTGGCGGACCACGTCACCATCAGGGTGGTCGGCGCCATCGAGCCCGTCTCGCGGACCATCCGCACGGCCGGACTCGACCGCAGCATCCAGCTCTCCGATGACTGAGCACGCGGCCCGGGCCGGTGAGTGACGTGGTCGAACTGGCGAGGAAGCCCGCCGTACTGGAGGTGCCCGCGACGCTGGGGGCACTGGGCGAGATCGCCGCGTTCGTCCTGCGGCTCGCCGCCCGGGCCCGCCTCGGCACCGGGGCGACGTACCGGATCCGGCTGGCCGTGGACGAACTGGCCACCAACATCGTGATGCACGGGTACCGGGGCGGCGAGGGACGGATCACCGTCCTGGGCCGCTCCGGTCCCGACGGGGTGCGGATCGTCATCGAGGACACCGCCCCCGCGTTCGACCCCGTCGCAGGCCGCCTGCCCCCCGCCCCCCGGGTCCCCCCGGAGCGGCGCAGGGTCGGCGGCCTCGGCATCCACCTGGCCCTGACCAGTGTGGATGCGTACACCTATGCCCACAGGGACGGCCGCAACATCAGCACGCTGACCGTCAAGGCCGAGGGGACGGACGCATGCCCTCCACGACCGTGATCATCCTCGACGTGCACCCGCTGCCCCCCGCCGAACTGCTCGAAGCGCTCCGGCTGATGGACGCGGAACTCGTCACCCCCACCCTTCCGCACCTGTTGCGCGGCCGCCTGGACGCGCTTCCCACCGGGGACGTGCTCCTGGTCCCCGCCGATACCGAAGCCGAGATCGTGCGCACGGTCGTGCGCCGGCTGCGCCGCTGGGCCGGGGCCCCGGTCGTGGTCGCCTGGACCGCGGGGGACTTCGCCGCCCTGGAGCGGCACGTCCGCCTCGGCCACGACTACCTCGTCCCGCCCTTCCTGCCCGCCCTGGTCGCGGCCCGGCTGCGCAGCTGCACCGAACGCGCCGGACTCGGCCGCACCGTGCAGGAGGCCGACGCCCGCGCCGAACTCATGGGCTACGAGAAGGAACTGGAGATCGGCCGGGAGATCCAGGCCGGCTTCCTGCCCGAATCGCTGCCCGTCCCCGCCGGCTGGGAGATCGACGTCCGCTTCCGGCCGGCCCGGCAGGTCGCCGGGGACTTCTACGACGTCTTCGAGATCTCCCGGGGCCGCAGACTGGCCCTCGTGGTCGCCGACGTCTGCGACAAGGGAGTGGGCGCCGCCCTCTTCATGGCGCTCATCCGCTCCCTGCTGCGCCACACCGCCGAGAACAGCGGCCTGCAGCACCTGATGGCCGCGGGCCGCACCGGCGGCAGCCGGCGCACCCCGGTGGTCGGCGCCACCCCGCTGCTCAACGCGGTCACCGCCACCAACGGCTACCTCACCCGCAACCACCTCAGGCAGGGCTACTTCGCCACCCTCTTCTTCGGGGTCCTGGACCCCCACACCGGCAGCCTCGTCTACATCAACGGCGGCCACAACCCGCCGCTGCTGCTCTCCGGCGACGGCTCCGGAACCCGGGCCCTGGAGGTCACGGGACCCGCGGTCGGGGTCCTGCCCGACTGCGTCTACACCCTCGGCTACGCCCAGCTCGACCCGGGCGACACGCTTTTCGCGTTCACCGACGGAGTGCCCGAGGCACGCTGCCCCGAAGGCTACTTCCTCGGTGACGACAGGATGCTCGAACTGCTCGCCGGCCCCCCGGCGAGCGGCCGGGACGTGGTCGACCTGATGGACCGGGCGGTGCGCGAGCACACCGGCACCGCCGAACAGCACGACGACGTCACCATGCTGGCCCTGCACCGGCCACGTGCGGCGCGGGGGCCGCATGCGGACGGCACGGGATACCGGGTGGTGGCGTGATGACCCGGACCATCGTGGTGCACTCGCACCGCGGCGGCACCGGCAAGTCCTCGGTCCTGGCCAACCTGGCGCTGCTGCTGGCAGCCGCCGGACGGCGGGTCGGGGTGGTGGACACGGACCTCCAGTCACCCACCCTGGACCTGCTGTTCGGGGTCGCTCCAGGCGCCGGATCGCTGGCCGACTACCTGCTCGGCCGCTGCGAGATCGAGGCCGCCGCCCGGCGGACCTCGGTGCCCGGCCTGTACGTCGTACCGGCCCGGACCGGGACGGCGGCCCTGCGGGAGCTGATGGCCACCGGGTACGACGTGGGGCTGCTCCCGGAGGGCTTCGAGCGGCTGGCGCGCAGCCACGCGCTGGACGTCCTGCTGCTCGACACGCACGCCGGGCTCAACAACGAGTCGGTGACCGCCATGGGCAGCGCCGACGTCGTCCTGATCATGACGAGGGCCGACCGGATCGACCTCTCCGGGGTCGAGGAGACCATCGCCCTCGCCGGGCGGCTGGCCTGCCGGCGCGCCCTGGTCCTGAGCATGGCGCCCGAGGGCGTCGACCACGAAGCCGTCCGCCGGCGCGCCGAGGAGGTATACGGCACCCCCCTGGCCGGAATCCTCCCGTACGTGCCGGAAATGGCGGCCCTCTACGGCGAACGCATATTCGCCGAAGCGTTCCCCGACCACCCCCTGGTCGGTGAATTCCGCACGATCCTCACGGCGTTGGACGCACGTGACGAAGTATCGCGGGCCTGACGTCGCCCCCTTACGCGCCTCCTGAGGGGCGTGTTGAATCGGCAGCGAATCCAGAACAAGGAGAGAATCATGAGGATTCTCGTCGTCTTGACGGCAAAGGCCACCCTCCACCTCCTGGACGGGGAGCAGCATCCCTCGGGCTTCTGGGCCGAGGAATTCGTGGTCCCCTACACCCTCTTCCAGGCCGCCGGCCACACCGTCGACGTGGCGACGATCGGGGGCGCCACCCCCACGGTCGACCAGACCAGCATCGACCCCCGGTTCCTGCAGTACGTCCGCCCGGCGGGCTCGCCCGACGAGGACGCCGCCAACGCGGCCGAGTACGTGCGCGTCATCGAGAGCGCCCCCCAGCTCCGCAGTCCCCTCGCCATCGAGTCCCTCGGCGAGAAGGACGTGGCCGGGTACGACGCCCTCTACATCAGCGGCGGCCACGGGGCCATCGGCGACCTGCCGAAGTCCGACGAACTGGCGCAGGTGCTGCGCTGGGCCATCGCCCAGGACAAGCCGATCGCCACCGTCTGCCACGGCCACACCTCCCTCCTCGCCCTGCGCGACGGGGAGGGCCGCTGGCCCTTCGAGGGCTACCGGATGACGGCGTTCTCCCACGAGGAGGAACTGGTCACCAACATGGCCGGCCGGCTCCCGCTGATCCTGGAGGCCGAGCTGACCAGACTCGGCGCCCGCTACGAGAAGGCCGACGCCATCTGGGACTCGCACGTCGTCGTCGACCGCAAGCTCACCACCGGCCAGAACCCCTACTCCTCCAAGGCCCTTGCCGAGACGTTCCTGCGGCAGCTCGACGAGGCCTAGCCCCCGCGACACCGGAAGGTGCAGCCATGACCAAGCGCGAGCTCAGCGGCCACCCGCTGGCCCACCCCGGGAAGCTGTTCATCGGCGGCCAGTGGGTCCCGGCCCGGGACGGCCGTACGGAACCGGACATCAGCCCGATCGACGGACAGGAGATCGTACCGGTGGCCCAGGCCGCCGCGACCGACGCGGACGCCGCCGTCGCGGCCGCCCGCACGGCGTACGAGGAGGGCCCGTGGAGCCGGCTGTCCGCCCAGGAGCGCGCGCTGCGGCTCAACCGCGTCGGTGAGCTGATCGAACGGGACCTGGAGGAGATCGCCCTGCTGGAGACGGTGGACATGGGCAAGCCGTTCGCCTTCTCCAGCACCGTCGACGCACCCATGGCCGCCCAGCTGATGCACTACTACGCGGGCGCGGTCACCAGGGTCGACGGCTCCTCCAGGGCTCCCGCCGGCGGTCAGCTCGCCTACACCCTGCGCGAGCCGCTGGGCGTGGTCTGCGCCATCACCCCGTTCAACTTCCCGCTGCTGCTGTCGATGACCAAGATCGCCCCGGCCCTCGCGGCCGGGAACACGGTCGTCCACAAGCCCTCCCCGGCCACCCCGCTCACCGCCCTGAAGATCGCCGAGCTGTTCCAGGAGGCGGAGATCCCCGACGGGGTGCTGAACGTGGTCACCGGACCCGGCGTGGAGCTGGGAGAGACCCTCACCGGCCACCCCGGCATCGACAAGATCGCCTTCACCGGCTCCACCGCCGTCGGACAGTCGATCATCCGCAAGTCGGCCGGCACCCTGAAGAAGGTCACGATGGAACTCGGCGGCAAGTCCGCCAACATCGTCTTCGCCGACGCCGACCTCGACGCCGCCGAGGAGCTCGCCTTCTTCGGCATCTACTACAACAAGGGCGAGATCTGCACGGCCGGTTCCCGGCTGCTGCTCCAGCGCCCCATCCACGACGAGCTGGTCGAACGCCTGGTCCGCCGGGCCGCCGCCCTCAAGCCCGGCGACCCGCGCGACCCGGAGACCCTCTTCGGGCCGCTGGCCCACCGCGCCCAGTTCGACAAGGTCAGCTCCTACATCGAGGTGGGCGAGAAGGAAGGCGCGCTGCTGCGCACCGGCGGCACCGGCTGGACCCCCGAGGGGGCCTCCAGCCAGGGCCTGTACTTCCTGCCCACCGTCTTCACCGGCGTCGACAACGGGATGCGGATCGCCCAGGAGGAGATCTTCGGCCCCGTCCTGTCGGTCATCCCCTTCGACACCGAGGAGGACGCCGTGCGCATCGCCAATGACAGCGCGTACGGCCTCGCCGCCGGTGTCCACACCAAGGACCTGCGCCGGGCCCACCGGGTCGCCTCCCAGATCAAGGCCGGCACCGTCTGGGTCAACTGCTACAACCAGTACGACCCCTCCGTCCCCTACGGCGGCTACAAGGCCTCCGGCTACGGCCGCGAGTGCGGCCCGGAGTCCCTGGAGAGCTACACCCAGACCAAGTCGGTCTGGATCGGCATGGACTGAACGGACCCGACGTCCGGCGCCGCCGGACCGAGCGATCGAGGAGCATCGATGCGGACAGGCGTCATCGGCACCGGGCGGATCGGCTCGACCCTCGCGAGGATCCTCGTGGCCGCGGGCCACGAGGTGGTCCTCGCCAACGCCACCGGGCCGGAGTCACTCGCCCCCCTGCTGGCCGAACTGGGCCCCGCCGCCGGCGCGGCACGCCCGGTCGAGGCCGCCGGGCGGGCCGACCTCCTGGTGCTGATGGTGCCGTACCCGAGCGTGCGCGGGCTGCTGCCCCCGCACGTCGTGCAGGACAAGGTGCTGGTGGACGCCACCAACGCGTTCAGCGGCCCCGGCGCCCCCGCCGACCTGGGCGGGCGCACCTCCAGCGAACTGGTCGCCGAGTGGTATCCCGGCGCCCGGGTCGTGAAGTCCCTGAACACCATGCATTTCGAAACCCTGGCCGTCGCCGGGAAAACCGCAGGGGAACGCCTCGCGCATTACACGGCGGGCGACGACCCGAAGGCGAAGGAAATCGTCGCGGGAATCATCACCGATCTCGGATTCGCCGCCGTCGACACCGGACCGCTGCACTCCGGAGGAATCCTCCAGCAGCCCGGCGGCCCCCTCTTCAACCGGTCGCTCACGGAAGCGCAGGCGCTCGCATGGATCTGACACCCGCCCCCACCCTGACCCTCCACGTGAACGGAAGACCCGAGGAGTTCGCGGCGCGGCCGAGCGAACTCCTCGTGGAACGGCTCCGCGACGGACTCGGGCTGACCGGCACCAAGGTCGGCTGCGACACCGGCCAGTGCGGCACCTGCGTGGTCCGCCTGGACGGCAGGTCGGTCAAGAGCTGCCTGGTCCTGACCGCCTCCGCCGCCGGCTCCGAGGTCACCACCATCGAGGGGGTGTCCGACCGGGGCGGCGAGCTGACCGGCCTCCAGGAGGCCCTGCGCCAGGAGCACGGCACCCAGTGCGGGTTCTGCACCCCCGGCATGGTGATGGCCCTCGGCGAACTCGTCGAGAACACCGGCCCGGGGCAGGCACCCACCGAGCCCGAGATCCGCGAGTGGCTCACCGGCAACCTGTGCCGCTGCACCGGATACCACAGCGTGGTCCGCGGCGTGCAGCGCGCCTGCGCCGCGCCCGCGCCGTCCGACGGTGCCGGGTCCGCTGTGCCCGCGGCCGAGGGGCGGTGAGGGGGATGACCACCGTGACGGGGGAGAGCACCACCGCGGGAGGCGTCCTCGGACAGCCGCTCGACAGCCGCGAGGACCCGCAACTGCTGCGCGGCGAAGCCGTCTACGTGGCGGACATCGACCTGCCCGGCACCGCGCACATGGCCATCCTCGGCAGCCCGGTCGCCCATGCGAGGATCCTGTCCGTCGACACCTCGGCGGCCGAGCGGATGCCCGGGGTGCTGAAGGTGGCCACCGCGGCCGACTTCACCGACGTCATGCCGCTGCCCTGCATCTGGATACCCGGCGGGGTGGAGAGCCACTTCCCGCCCCACCCCTACGGACTGCCCGGCGCCCGACCCGTCCTCACCGGTGACGCCGTCCGCCACGTCGGCGACCCGGTCGCCGTGGTCGTCGCCGAGACCCCGCGCCAGGCCGCCGCCGCCCTCGCCGCGATCGGCGTGGCGTACGAGCCGCTGCCCGTGGTCACCCGGGCCGACGAGGCCCTCGCCGAGGGCGCGCCGCAGCTGCACGAGGCCGTCCCCGGCAACCTCAACGCCTACTGGACCTGCGGCGACGAGGACCGCACCGACGCGGCCATCGCCCGCGCCGAGGTCACCGTCGAGCTGGACCTCGTCAACCAGCGCACCATCAACAGCCCCATCGAACCGCGCGGGGCCGTCGGCGACTACAACGCCGCCACCGGCGAGTACACCCTCTACGCCTCCACCCAGGGCCCGCACAACCACCGCTTCCTGCTCTCCGCGCTGGTCCTCGGCATCCCGTTCAACAAGCTCCGCGTGATCGCCCCGACCGTCGGCGGGAGCTTCGGCACCAAGGGCTACCTCTACCCCGACATGGCGCTGGTCCTGCTGCTCTCCAAGGCGCTCGGCCGGCCCGTCAAATGGGTCGACACCCGCACCGGGCTGATGAACTCCACCGTCCAGGGCCGAGACCACCGCCAGCACGTCACCCTGGCCGGCACCCGTGACGGCCGGATCTCCGCCGTGCGCTGCACCAGCTACGCCAACCTCGGCGCCTACCCCTCCACCATCGGCCCCGGCGTCGCCACCGCCCTGATGGGCCGGTCCATCACCGGCATGTACGAGATCCCCGCCGCCTTCTGCGAGGTGTACGCGGCCTTCACCAACACGGTCTCCCTGGGCGCCCAGCGCGGCAGCGGACGCGCCGAGGCCGCCTTCCTGATGGAGCGCCTCGTCGACCGGTACGCCGCCGAGATCGGCATGGACCCCGCGGAGGTCCGCCGCCGCAACCTGGTCCCCCAGGAGAAGTTCCCGTACGACAACGGGCTCGGCTGGACCTACGACTCCGGGAACTACGCGCCCAACTTCGAACGCGCCCTGGAGCTGGCCGGCTACGCCGACGTGCCCGCCCGCAAGGCGGCGGCCCGCGCCCGCGGCAAGCGCCTGGGCGTCGGCATCGCCACCTACGTGGCCATCTGCGGGGTCGGCCCCTCCACCCGGATGTCCAAGGAGGGCATGCTCGGCGGCACCTGGGAGAGCGCCAACATCCGCGTCCACCCCACCGGCGAGGTCACCGTCACCGTCGGCTCCGCCTCCACCGGCCAGAGCCACGGCACCGTCTTCGCGATGGTCGCCGCCGACGAACTCGGCATCGACCCGGCGCAGGTCCAGGTGTACGAGGGGGACACGCTCAAGGCCCCGTACGGCCAGGGCACCTACGGCTCCCGCTCCTACAGCATGGCCGCCCCCGCCGTCGCCCTCACCGCCCGCAAGATCAAGGCCAAGCTGATCAAGGCGGGCGCGGTCTTCCTGAACGTCCCCGAGGACAAGGTGGTCTACGAGAACGGCGGCGTCCACGAGGCCGGCAACCCGGAGAACGCCAAGACCTTCTCCGAGCTCGCCATGGCCATGTGGTACGGCTGGGGCCTGCCCCCCGAGATCGAACCGGCCCTCGACGAGACCACCCACTTCGACCCGCCGGACTTCAACTACCCCTTCGGCACGCACGTCGCTGTGGTGGAGGTCGACGAACTCACCGGCGAGACCGAGGTGGTCGGCTACACCGCCGTCGACGACGCCGGGAACGTCGGCAACCCGAAGATCGTCCACGGCCAGATCGAGGGCAGCATCGTGCACGGCCTGGGCCAGGCCCTGATGGAGGCCGCCGAGTACGACGAGAACGGCATCCTGCTCAGCTCCGACCTGACCCGCTACGCCCTGCCGCGCGCCGCCGACGTGCCCTTCTTCACCCTCGACCGGACCGTCACCCCCTCGCCGCACAACCCGCTCGGCGCCAAGGGCGCCGGGGAGATCGCCACCGTGCCGCCCGCCGCCGCCGTCGTCAACGCCGTGGTCGACGCCCTCGCCGACCTCGGCGTCCGGCACATCGACATGCCGCTGACCCCCGAGAAGGTCTGGCGCGTCCTGGAAGGAGGAGACCGGTGATCCTCGCCGACTTCGACTACGTCCGGCCCGCCTCCCTCGAAGAGGCCCTCGCCCTCCTCGCCGGCAGCGACGGGGCCCGGGTACTGGCCGGCGGCCAGAGCCTGCTGCCCGGACTGCGCACGGGAGCCGACCGGGCCCGCCTGCTGGTCGACGTGCGCCGGCTCGCGGCCCTGCGCGGGGTCACGGCGACCGGCGGAGAGCTGCGGATCGGGGCGCTGACCACCCTCGCCGAGCTCGCCGCGGACCCGCGGGTGCTGGCCGGGGCCCCCGAGCTGGCCGCCGCGGCCCGTGCCAACGGCGACCCCCAGGTCCGCAACCTCGGCACCGTCGGCGGCAACCTGGCCGCGGCCGAGCGCCCCACCGACCTGCCCGTCGCCGCCATCACCGCCGGCGCCCGGGCCGAACTGGCCGGGCCCGGCGGGACCCGTACCGTCCCGGCCGAGGAACTGGCCGCCTCCGGGGTGCCCGCCGGGGAGGTGCTGACCGCCCTGCTGGTGCCCGCCGCCGGAAGGGCGGCCGCCTTCGAGAAGACCGCCGACCGGGCCACCCGCTACCCGCTGTGCGCCGCCGCCGTGCGGATCACCCCCGACGGGCCGCGGATCGCGGTCACCGGAGCCACCCCCCGCGCCCTGCGCCTGCACGGGGTCGAGGACCGGCTGCGCGGGGGCCCGTTCACCACCGGGGCGGTGCTCGCGGCCTTCCGCGCCGAGCCCAGGGAGCTGTTCGTCCCCGGGCGCGGCACCTCGGCCGAGTACCTCGGCCATCTCGCGGGCGTGCTCACCGCCCGCGCGCTGGCCCGGGCGGCGGCCCACAGCAGCGCCTGAGACGGCCCGCCGGGGCAGGGCGGGGGAGTGGAGTTGACGAGCGTGCCCGAACCGACCGAGACGACGACCACGGGAGACGTCCTGCACCCAGCCGGCCGCGCGGCGGCCGGGCCGAGACCGTCCGGCTTCTGGGTGGTGGGCGCGGTCCTCGTCCTGCTGATGCTCTCCTCCTCCGTCCCCTCCGCCCTCTACGTGCTCTACCAGCAGCGCTGGGGGCTGTCCCCGGGCGTCGTCACGGTGGTCTTCGCCGTGTACGCCGTCACCGTCCTCGCCGGACTGCTGCTGTTCGGCTCGCTCTCCGACACCCTGGGCCGCAGGCCCGTCCTCGGCGCCGGGCTGGTCCTCGCGATCGTCTCCATGGGCCTGTTCGCCGGGGCCGGGGGGCTCGGCCTGCTGCTCGCCGCCCGCGCCGTCCAGGGGCTGGCGGTGGGCCTGGCCACCGGGGCGATGGGCGCGGCCCTGCTGGAACTCAGCCCGCGCTCACGGCCCGCCCTCGGGGCGCAGGTCAACAGCGCGGGACCGACCGTCGGCATCGGCCTGGGCGGCCTCGGGGCGGGACTGCTCGTCCAGTACGCGCCCGCCCCGACCGTCCTGAGCTACCTGCTGCTGGTCGTCGCCTTCGCGGTGACCCTGGTCGGGGTGGTCCGGATGGGCGAGAGCGCGCCCGGGGCCGGGGGACGCATGCGGGTGGCACCGCGCCGGATCCGGGTACCGCCCGCCGTACGGCGCAGGTTCGCCGTGCTGGTGCTGACGATCGTGGCCGTCTGGACCGTCGGCGGCTTCTACCTCTCCCTCGGGCCGCACCTGGCCCTGTCCCTGCTCCACACCACCAACTACCTGGCCGGCGGGGCCACGGTGGCCCTGCTCGCCGGCTGCGCCACCGCCGCCCAGCTGCTGCTGGGCCGCACCGCACCGCTGCGCACCGCCGTCATCGGGCTGCTCGGACTGCTGGCCGGGCTCGCCCTGGTGCTGCTGGCCCTCGGCCTCGGCTCGGCACCCGTGTTCCTCGTGGCCACCGCCGTCCTCGGCAGCGGCTGGGGAGCGGCCTTCCTCGGCTCCTTCCGCGCGCTCAGCACCCTCGCCGAACCCGAACACCGCGGCGAACTGACCGCCGCCGTCTATGTCTTCGCCTACCTCGCCATGAGCGTCCCGGCGGTCCTCGCCGGACTCCTGACCGACATCCACGGCCTGCAGCGCACCTCCGTCGGCTTCATGGCCGCCGTCGCCGCGGTGTGCGCGCTGGCCCTGTTCACGACCCTGCGGCTGGCGGCGCGCACCAGGGCCGAGGGGAGCACCCTGTGACCACTGTGAGCACCAAAGAGCTGCGGACCACCCTGCAGGGGCTGGAGATCTTCGCCGCGCTCACCGAGGACCAGCTCGACTGGCTGGTCTCGGTCTCCCACCTGCGCGTCCTGACCGACGGGGAGGTCCTCTTCCACGACGGGGACGAGGCCACCTGCTTCCACGTGCTGGTCTCCGGCGGGCTGGTCGTCACCAAGGTCGTCGACGGCCGGGAGGAGGTCCTGACCCGGCACTCCACCGAGGAGGAGAGCGCCGCCGCGGACGAGCACGACGGCAAGCCCACCGCCGCCCACCGGTTCACCGGCGAGCTCCCCCTGCTCACCGACGGCTCCTACGTGGCCACCGCCTCCGCCAGCGGCCCGGCGACCACCGTCGTGGCGTATCCCAAGCCGGTCTTCTTCGAGATGCTGACCCGCTGCAACGGGGTGGCCGCCGTCCTGATCCCCGTACTGGCCTGGCGGATCAAGTCCTCCGAGGTCCAGGCCCGCAAACGGGCCACCGTCGAGGCCCTGGGCACCCTCGCCGCCGGCCTCGCGCACGAGCTCAACAACCCGGCCGCCGCCGTGGCCCGCGCGGCGCAGGAGCTGGTGCCCGCCCTGGAACGGCTCACCGCCACCGCGTACGGGTGGGGTGCGGCCGCGACCGACGCGGAACGCGGCGCCCTGGAGCACCTGGCCGCGGAGCTGGACCGGCTCCCGCCGCCCGAGACCAGCGACCCCCTGGCCCAGGCCGACGCCGAGGAGGAGATCACCGACTGGGCGGAGGAGGCCGGGGCGGACCGGCCGGGGCTGCTCGGCTCCGGGGCCTCCGACCTCGGGCTGGAGCTGGGCTGGCTGCTGGAGCGGCTGGAGGGGATCGGCGAGGCCGCCCTGCCCGCCGCCCTGGACCACCTCGCGGCGCTGCTGGAGGCCCGTTCGCTGGCCGCCGAGCTGCGCGCGGCCGGCCCCCGGATCTCCCAGCTGGTCGCGGCCACCCGGGACTACGCCAACCTCGACCGGGCCCCCGAGCAGCGGTTCGCGGTGACCGACGGCCTGGAGAACACCCTGGTCGTCCTCCGCTCCAAGCTCACCGGCATCACCATCGTCCGCGCCTACGACCCCGACCTGCCGGACCTGACCGGGTACCCGGGGGAGCTCAACCAGGTGTGGACCAACCTGGTCGACAACGCGGCCGAGGCCATGGAGGGCGCCGGCACGCTCACCCTGCGCTGCTACGCCGAGGGCGTCTGCATGGTCGTGGAGGTCACCGACACCGGCCGGGGCATCCCCGAGGACGTCCTGCCGCGCATCTTCGAGCCCTTCTACACGACCAAGGACGTGGGCAAGGGCACCGGTCTGGGGCTGCACCTCAGCTACCGGATCGTGACCCAGCGCCACCACGGGTCGATCTCGGCCCGCTCCCGTCCGGGCGAGACCCGGATGCTCGTACGCCTGCCCCTGGCGGGCTGAGCCGCCGTCCCGACGTCATCCCGCACGCCGTCACCCACTCCCACCGAAAGGAAGTCGAACATGGCCAAGTACGACATCTCCGCGCTGCACCCGGTCTTCGTCCGCCAGATGGACGCCCTGGCCGCGCTGGACATCGAGGCGGTGATGAAGAACTACACCGAGGACGCCGTCCTGGTCCGCTTCGAGGGGGCCTCGGTGGGGATCGAGGCCGTTCGCGAGACGTTCACCGGCTATCTCACCCTGAAGCCCACGCTGGTCGAACTCCAGGAGTACATCGAGACCGACGACACCATCTTCTACCGGGCGATCATGAACCTGAACGGCGCGCCGGAGCACGCGTTCGGGACACTCGTCGTCCGCGATGGCCGGATCTGGCGCCAGACGGCCGGCTTCGGCAGCTGACCGCCCTTTCATGGGTAGCGTGGGCGGGGAGGGCGCGGGCGGCCCTCCCCGCCCACGTGAGGAAATGGTGAAGGGGAGGTCATGGAGCAGGAAACGAACCGGGTGGAGGCGTTCAGCGACGGCGTATTCGCCATCGTGATCACCATTCTGGTGCTGGAATTAAAGGTTCCGGAAGAGCAGGGGTCGGCCCTGTGGCACGGACTCTGGGAACAATGGCCGCACTATGCCGCGTATCTGGTGAGTTTCCTCATCATCGGCGTGATGTGGGTGAACCACCACACGATCTTCAGTCACCTCAAGCGGGTCGACCGACCCCTGTTGTTCCTGAATCTCCTGGTGCTGATGGTGGTTTCGGTGATTCCCTACACCACCAACATCCTCGCCGAGCACCTCATGGACGGGGATTCGGCCAATGTGGCCGCGATCCTCTACAGTGCGTGGACCGTCGTGTACGCCCTCGCCTTCCTGGCCTTCTGGTGGTACGTGACCAAGGTCGGCCACCTCTTCCACGAAGCGGTGGACAAGGACGGGGCCCGGGCCACCCGGGTCCGATTCGGACTGGGCGCGGTCGCCTACCCCTTGACCGTGATTCTGTCCTTCTTCTCCGCACCTCTCACTCTCGTCGCACACTTCCTGATCGCGCTCTACTACGCGGCGAACCAGATCCCCATCCCGCTCGTGGTAGAAGAGGAGCGGCTCGATTCTGGCAGCGACCTCAGGAAGTAGCCGCAGGGCCCTACGGCCGTTCTCGGCCGTCAAGTAGGGTCAAGGTCTGATCTGGTCGCGGGGGAGGCTCCAGATGGTTCGCGCAGTGCTGCCGGAAGATTCCACGACGGAAATCTCCGAATTGATCGACGAATTGATCTCGCTATTCTTCGAGTCATTACCGCGGCGGGACCAGCGAAACTGGGCCCGCGTTTATCTCGACGGTCTGGTGCGGACCAACGGGAAGAAAACGATCCGCAACATCGCCGGAACGGGGGCCAGTTCCGTCGAACAGAGCCTCCAGCAGTTCATCAGCAAGTCACCGTGGGACTGGACCCCGGTACGCCGGTCCCTCGCCCAGCACCTCGAACGCACCGCGCAGCGCCCGCTGGCCTGGGTCGTCCAGCCCATGGTCATCGAGAAGGCCGGCGACCGCTCCGTGGGGGTCGGCCGGCAGTTCGTGCCCCAGCTCGGCCGCACCGCCAACTGCCAGCAGGCCGGCGGGATCTGGCTCGCCTCCAGCGAGGCCAGCTTTCCCGTCGAATGGACCCTCACCCTGCCCGGCCCCTGGACCAGCGAACTGCTGCGCCGCCGCCGGGCCGGCATCCCGGACACCGCACGTTCCCAGACACCCGCGCTGGACGCCGTCCACGCCGTCCAGCGCATGGCCGCCACCTGGCAGCTCCAGCGCCGCCCGGTCGTCATGGAGGTCTCCAACTCCGATCTCCCGCCCGTCCTGGACGCCTTCACGCTCCAGGACATCCCCTTCGTCCTGAAGGTCGACGGCTCCCTGCCCGTCTCCTTCGGCGGCGCGGGCCGCCACAAGCCCGGCCCGTACACCGCACCCGCCCGCGAACTGATCGACTCGCTGCGCTCCCAGCGCCGCGTCGTCGAATGGACCCGGCACGGCCGGGCCGAGGGATCGGTCACCCTGCTCACCTCGGCCCACATCCTCGCCACCCCCGCCGAGGACCGGCCCGTGCCCGCCCCGCCCGCCCCGCTGCTCCTGATGGGCGCGTGGACCGAGGCCTCCCTGCTGCCCTCCGAGTTCTGGATCACCAACATCGGGGACCGGCCGCTCGCCCAGCTGTTCCTGCTCGCCAAACTCACCGACCGGGTCGCCCTGGACTTCACCGAGACCTGCGAACCGGTCGGCATCCGCGATTTCGAGGGCCGCTCCTTCCGCGGCTGGCACCACCACGCCACCCTCGCCAGCGTCGCCCACGCGGCCCGGCTCCTGGGCACCGGCGGTCGGCACCCCGACCCCGTGTCCCTCGCCTCGCCCGCCCGCTACCCGGGCGGACGCCCTCCCGGCCGGCCCCCCGCCGTCCTCCCGCCCCGGCCCCTGATCCCGGGCCAGTCCGCGCGCCGCGCGTACATCCGCTGATGCTCGACATCGCCGGGCCGCTGCGCGGCTGGTGCGCCGAACACCGCGAGTTCGCCCTGGCCACCGTGGTCGCCGTCAGCGGCAGCGCACCCCGGGGCCCCGGCGCCAGCCTGGCCGTGGACGCCGGCGGCACCGCGCTCGGCTCCCTCTCCGGGGGCTGCGTGGAGTCCGCCGTCCACGAGCTCTGCCTGGAGGCCATCACCTCGGGCCGCGGCGGCGTCCACCGCTTCGGCTACAGCGACGACGACGCCTTCGCGGTGGGCCTGACCTGCGGCGGGGTCCTGGACGTGCTGGTCACCCCGGTGCGCGGCCACGACCCCGTACGGCCCGTCCTCGGCTCGGTGCTCGACGCCGCCGCCGGCGGGGGCCGGGCCGCGCTGGCCCGGGTGGTCTCCGGACCGCCCGGCCAGCTCGGCCGGGCCCTCGCCGTGCACGCCGACGGCTCCTGGGAGGGCGGCCTCGGCGGCGGGGCCGCCCTGGACCGGGCCGCCGCCGAACGGGCCCGGGCCTGGCTGCTCGCCGGCCGGACCGGCACCGCCGAGCTGGGCGCCGCCGGAGGGCTGTGCGGCGAGCCCCTCACCCTGCTGGTGGAGTCCGCCGCGCAGCCGCCCCGGCTGATCGTCTACGGGGCGATCGACTTCGCCTCCGCCCTGGCCCGGATGGGCGCCTTCCTCGGCCACCGGGTCACCGTCTGCGACGCCCGGCCCGTCTTCGCCACCCCCGAGCGCTTCCCCGGCGCCGACGAGGTGGTCGTGGACTGGCCGCACCGGCACCTGGCCGCCGAACGCGACGCCGGGCGCCTGGACTCCCGTACGGCCGTGTGCGTCCTGACCCACGACGCCAAGTTCGACGTACCCGTCCTGGCGCTGGCCCTGCGGCTGCCCCTCGGCTACGTCGGGGCCATGGGATCGCGCCGCACCCACGCCGAGCGCACCGGACGGCTGCGGGCCGAGGGGGTGACCGAGGCCGAGCTGGCCCGCCTCAGATCGCCCATCGGCCTGGACCTGGGCGGCCGCACCCCCGAGGAGACCGCCGTCGCCATCGCCGCCGAGCTCACCGCCGTCCGCCACGGGGCCACGGCGGCCCCGCTGACCGGGGGCCTGAGCCCGCTCCACCGGCCGTTCGGGACCTTCGCCTCGTAGGAAAGGACCACACGGCCCGGAATGTCCTGGACGATCGGCCCGGGCGGCATGAACGCCAGGCCGTGGGAGAATGAAGTACGTGCGTTTCCTCGGCTGGAATCTGTCGAGGCACCTCCGATCGACTGGGATGTTCAGCACGTGCGTTTCCTCAATGACCTGAAGCCGCCGTACGACCTGACGTACGACGATGTGTTCATGGTGCCGAGCCGCTCCGCGGTCGGCTCCCGCCAGGGCGTGGACCTCTCCTCGCCCGACGGCACCGGCACCACCATTCCGCTCGTGGTCGCCAACATGACCGCGATCGCCGGCCGGCGCATGGCCGAGACCGTCGCCCGCCGCGGTGGAATCGTCGTCATCCCGCAGGACATCCCGATCGAGGTCGTCACCGACGTCATCTCCTGGGTCAAGACCCGCCACCTCGTGCTCGACACCCCGATCACGCTGGCGCCCACCCAGACCGTCGCCGACGCGCTGTCCCTGCTGCCCAAGCGCGCCCACGGCGCGGGCGTCGTCGTGGACGCCGAGGGCCGCCCCGTCGGCGTGGTCACCGACCACGACCTCACCGGCGTGGACCGCTTCACCCAGCTCTCCGAGGTCATGTCGAAGGAGCTGCTGCTCATCGACGCCGACATCGACCCCCGCGAGGCCTTCAACCAGCTCGACGCCGGCCACCGCAAGCTGGCCCCGGCCGTCGACAAGGACGGCAAGCTGGTCGGCATCCTGACCCGCAAGGGCGCCCTGCGCGCCACCCTGTACACCCCCGCCACCGACGCCAACGGCAAGCTGCGCATCTCCGCGGCCATCGGCATCAACGGCGACTACGTGGGCCGGGCCAAGCAGCTGCTCGACGCGGGCGTGGACACGCTCGTCATCGACACGGCCCACGGCCACCAGGACTCGATGATCAGCGCGATCAAGGCCGTCCGCGCGCTGGACCCGAAGGTCCCGATCGTCGCCGGCAACATCGTCGCCGCCGAGGGCGTCAAGGACCTCATCGACGCCGGCGCCGACATCATCAAGGTCGGCGTGGGCCCCGGCGCCATGTGCACCACCCGCATGATGACCGGCGTGGGCCGCCCGCAGTTCTCCGCGGTGCTGGAGTGCGCCGCCGAGGCGAAGAAGTACGGCAAGCACGTCTGGGCCGACGGCGGCGTCCGCCACCCGCGCGACGTGGCCATGGCCCTCGCGGCCGGCGCCTCCAACGTCATGATCGGCTCCTGGTTCGCCGGCACGTACGAGTCCCCGGGCGACCTCCAGCAGGCCGCCGACGGCCGCCTGTACAAGGAGTCCTTCGGCATGGCCTCCGCCCGCGCCGTGCGCAACCGCACCTCGGAGGAGTCCGCCTACGACCGCGCCCGCAAGGCGCTGTTCGAGGAGGGCATCTCCACCTCCCGCATGTTCCTCGACCCGTCCCGTCCGGGCGTCGAGGACCTGATCGACTCGATCATCGCCGGTGTCCGCTCCTCCTGCACCTACGCGGGCGCCGGCTCCCTGGCCGAGTTCGAGGAGAAGGCCGTCGTCGGCATCCAGTCCGCCGCCGGCTACGCCGAGGGCAAGCCGCTGCACGCCAGCTGGAGCTAGTCCTCCCGGGCTTCCCGCGACGCCCCGCCCCCCGCCGGACCGGCCGGGGGGCGGGGCGCCGTCGTGTGCACGCCCGCCCGGTACTTGGGGATCCGGACCGTGACCTTCATGCCCGCGCCCACGCCCGTCTCGACGACCAGCCCGTAGTCGTCCCCGTACACCTGCCGCATCCGCTCGTCCACGTTCGGCAGCCCGATCCCCGACGAGGAGCCGGCCCGGTCCCCGGCCAGGATCCGGCGCAGTCGGGCCGGATCCATGCCCACGCCGTCGTCCTCGATGGTCAGCACCGCCTCCGCGCCCGCGTCCCGGGCCGCGATCGTGATCCGGCACTCCCCGGCGGAGTCCTCCACCCCGTGCTTGACGGCGTTCTCCACCAGCGGCTGCAGGCACAGGAACGGCAGCGCCACCGGCAGCACCTCCGGGGCCACCTGCAACGTCACCTTCAGCCGGTCCCCGAACCGGGCCCCGGCCAGCGCCAGATAGCGCTCGATGGAACGCAGCTCCTCCGCCAGGGTGGTGAACTCCCCGTGCCGGCGGAAGGAGTAGCGGGTGAAGTCCGCGAACTCCAGCAGCAGCTCCCGCGCCCGCTCCGGATCGGTCCGCACGAACGAGGCGATCGCCGCGAGGGAGTTGAAGATGAAGTGCGGGGAGATCTGCGCCCGCAGCGCCTTGATCTCCGCCTCCATCAGCCGGGTCCGCGCCCGGTCCAGCTCCGACAGCTCCAGCTGCACGGAGACCCAGCGGGCCACCTCCGTCGCCGCCCGCACCAGCACCGCCGACTCCCGCGAGCCGTACGCGACGAGCGCGCCCAGCACCCCGTCCTCACCCGTCAGCGGGGCGAACACCGCCCACTTCAACGGGCACTGCGGCCGCTGGCACTCCGTGCGCACGCTCTGGCTGCGCCCCGACTCCAGCATCACCGCCACCCGGGCCATCGCCCGCCGCTGGTGGTGGTCGGCCCCCGGCCCGTCCCAGGCCAGCACCGCCTCCCGGTCGGTGAGGCACAGCGCCTCCGTGCCCAGCAGCGAACGCAGCCGCCGGGCCGCCTTGCGGGCGGCGTCCTGCGTCAGCCCGGCGCGCAGCGGGGGAGCGGCCAGCGAGGCGGTGTGCAGGGTGTGGAACGTCGCCCGCTCCACCGGAGTCCCCAGCCCCGGCCCCGCCGCCCGCTCCCCGCGCCCGGCCTGCCACCGGCCGCCCGCCCAGCCCAGCCCCACCAGCAGCACCGCCCCGGCAGCGGCGAGCACCGCCTGCGCGGCCCCGCTCACCGGGCACCCCCGCCGGACGGCCGGGTCCCGGCCACGTCCTCCGGCAGGTGCAGCCGGGCCAGCGCCGCCGCCGTTCCCGCCGGGACCCGGGACCGGGTGGCCAGTGACACCGACACCATCGTCAGGAAGCCCAGCGGCACGGACCACACCGCCGGCCAGGCCAGCAGCGCGTGCGCCCACCCCTGCGGCACCAGCCCGCTGCGGGTGGCCACCACCGCGCCCAGCGCCGCCCCGCCGCCGGTCAGCAGCCCCGCCACCGCGCCCGGCGGGGTCAGCCCCCGCCACCAGATCCCGAGCACCAGCAGCGGGCAGAAGGACGACGCCGACACCGCGAAGGCCAGCCCGACCGCGTCGGCGACCGGCACCTGGGTGGTCACGAACCCGCCCGCCAGCGGCACCGCCATCGCCACCACGGCCGCGCACCGGAAGCTGCCCACCCCGTGCCGCGGGAGCACGTCCTGGTGCAGCACCCCGGCCACCGCCATGGTCAGCCCCGACGCCGTCGAGAGGAACGCCGCGAAGGCGCCCCCGGCCAGCAGCGCCCCCAGCAGGTCCCCGAGCAGCCCGCCCAGCATCCGCTCCGGCAGCACCAGCACCGCCGCGTCCGCGTCCCCGGTCAGCGCCAGCTCGGGCGCGTAGATCCGGCCCAGGGCCCCGTACACCTGCGGCAGCAGGTAGAACACCCCGAGCAGGCCGAGCACGACCAAGGTGGTGCGGCGGGCGGCCCGCCCGTCGGGGCTGGTGTAGAAGCGGACGGCGACGTGCGGCAGGCCCATGGTGCCGAGGAACGTGGCCAGGATCAGCCCGTACGTGGCGTACAGCCGGTGCTCGCGCTCGCCCCCGGACAGCGGCTTCGACCAGCCCGGGGTGTCCCGGACGGTGCCGGCGGGGGAGTCGGGGACGGCCGAGCCGGCGGCGAACTCCAGCCGGGTGCGGGCCTGGACGGAGTGCCGCCCGGGCTCCAGCGTCAGCGTGGCCTCCCGGTAGGCGCGCCCGTCCACCCGGCCCGTCACCTCCAGGGCCAGCGGCTCGCGCACCGACAGCCGTACGTCCTCCCCCACGGTGACGGCGGTGTGCTCCCGGAAGACGGCCGGGGCGTCGAAGGAGGCGCGGGGCGCGCCGTCGCCGGCCCAGGCGGCGAGCAGGAAGAAGGCGGGCACCAGCAGGGCGGTCAGCTTGAGCCAGTACTGGAAGGCCTGCACGAAGGTGATGCTGCGCATCCCGCCCGCCGCGACCGCCGCCGTGACCACGCAGGCGACGACCAGCCCGCCCGCCCACGGCGGGGCCCCGGTCAGCACCTCCAGGGTCAGCCCGGCCCCCTGCAGCTGCGGTAGCAGGTACAGCCAGCCGACGCCGAGCACGAACAGCACCGCGATGCGCCGCACCGCCCGGGACCCGAGCCGGCCCTCGGCGAAGTCGGGCAGGGTGTACGCCCCGGAGCGGCGCAGCGGGGCCGCGACGAACACCAGCAGGAGGAGGTAGCCGGCGGTGTACCCGACGGGGTACCAGAGCATCTCCGGGCCCTGGAGCAGGACCAGCCCGGCGACCCCGAGGAAGGAGGCGGCGGAGAGGTACTCCCCGCCGATGGCGGCCGCGTTCAGCCGGGGGCCCACGGTGCGGGAGGCGACGTAGAAGTCGGAGGTGGTGCGGGATATCCGCAGCCCGAGCGCGCCGACGAGCACCGTGGCCAGGACGACGGCGGTGACCGCGGTCAGCGCGTACGTCCGGTTCACGGGGGTCCTTCGGCGGGCGGGGGGAGGGGACTTGGGAGTCTACGCAGCCGCTCCGCCCCCGGGACAGCCCGGATCCGGCCCCTGACCTGGCCGGTCGGGGCTGGTGGGGGGTGGGTCAGAGTGCCGGGTCGCGGTGTTCCGCGCAGTCGCGGAGGGCGATCTCCAGTTCCACGTACGACTCCTCGGCCCGGCGGAAGGCCAGCGTCAGGGCGGCCTCCGCGCTCGCCGGCAGCTGCCCGCAGGTGCCCTCGCGGGCCTCGTACAGGACGTCCGCCCAGCGGGCGGCCGCGCTGCGCAGCCGGGCCAGCAGTGCCTCGGCCTCCGCGGGGCCGGCGGCCCGGGTGCGGGGCAGTCCGGTCAGCGCGTCCAGCAGCGCCTCGATCTCGGACATCTCGCTCCTCCCGGGGCCGGAAGATCCACGATACGGCGGGCCGGGTGGCGGCGGGTCCGAACGGTCCGCCGCTGCGGCCGACGGGCCCGGAGGATCGCCGTACGCCCTTCCGCGAGCGACGAACGGTGCCTTGGTACGCCGGACGGTCGTCCGGGCGCGGGGGCGTGAGCCGGTGGCACGGCCGGGCGCACGGGGGCGGGCCGTCCGGACCCGCCGCGCGGCCCCGGTGGCGCGCCGAGGGGTCAGCCCGTCGCCTGGCGCATCAGGAGGTCGCGGAGCTGGCGGGCGTGGCGGCGGCTCACCTGGAGTTCGGCCGAGCCGATGCGGACGCTGGTGGTGCCCGCGTCCACGCGGAGTTCGTCGATCCGGCCCAGGGCGACCAGATGGCGCCGGTGGATGCGGACGAACCCGCGGGCCGCCCAGCGTTCCTCCAGCGTGGACAGGGGGATGCGGACCAGGTGGCTGCCCTCGTCGGTGTGCAGCCGGGCGTAGTCGCCGTGGGCCTCCACGTACGCGATGTCCGCGATGGCCACGAACCGGGTGACCCCGCCCAGTTCGACGGCGATCTGCTCGGGCGCCCGCTCGGCGGCGCCCGCCTCGGGAGCGGGCCTGCGCCGCTGCTCCGGGACGGCCGCCGGGGCCGTGGTCCCGTCCGGGCCGCCGAGCAGGGCCCGGACCCGCCGGACGGCCTCGGCCAGCCGCTCCGGGCGCACCGGCTTGAGCACGTAGTCCACCGCCTTGAGGTCGAAGGCCTGGACGGCGAAGCCCTCGTGCGCGGTGACGAACACGATCAGCGGCGGCCGTGCGAACCCGGCCAGCAGCCGGGCGACGTCCAGTCCGGTCAGCCCGGCCATCTGGATGTCCAGGAAGACCACGTCGATGGCGTCGGGCCCGTCGGGCCCGCTCTCCACCGCCCGGGTGATCCGGCGCAGCGCCTCGGTGGCGTCCGAGGCCCCCTCCGCGCTGAGCACCCGGTCGTCGGAGCGCAGCAGGTAGAGGAGTTCCTCCAGCAGGGGCAGCTCGTCGTCGACGGCCAGTACGCGCAGCATGGGCCGAGTCTAGGCACGGCCCCCGCCCGGGGGGGAGGAGGGCGGGGGCCGTGCGGTCGGTGCGTGGGGGGAACTGCGGGGCTACTGGGCGCCGATGAGCTTGCCGTCGGGGGCGACGGCGTACCAGGTGCCGCCCACGCCCTGGCCGTTGGTCTCGCCGGGCGCCTTGTCACCGGTGAAGGTGTAGACGGGCCAGCAGTTGACGGTCTGCTGCTTCTTGCCGTCGGGGCGGTCGAGGACCAGGTAGTTCTTCTCGACGATCCCCTGGCCCCGCTCCGCCGGGGCGACGGCCGGCCACTTGGCGAGGCAGTCCCCGGTGCACTTGGAGACCATCGGCCAGGCGGTGTCGGGCTTGAAGCGGTAGACGGTCATGCCCTTGCCGTCGACGACGTGGTCGCCGAGCTTGGGGTCCTTGGCGACCGTCAGCGCGCCGGAGGCCTGGCCCGTCGTCCCGGCCGGGGCGGGGGCCGCCGCCTTGGCGGCCTTCTTGCCGTCGGGCGCGAGGGCGAACCAGGTCCCGCCGACGCCCTGCCCGCCCACCTCGCCGGGCTTGGTGTCCTTGGCGAAGCGGTACGCGGGCCAGCCGGCCACCGTCAGCTGCTTGGTCCCGTCCTTGCGGACCACCTCGCCCAGCAGGGAGGGGTCCATGCCCGCCGCCGCGCTCGCGCCGGCCGCCGGGACGACGGGCCAGGCCTTGGCGCAGTCCCCGTCGCAGTTCGAGACCGGGGGCTTCGCGGTGTCCTTGTCGAAGCGGTACAGGGTGAATCCGGCGCCGTCGGTGAGCACCGGCCCGAGCTCGCCGGCGGTGGAGACGGCGAGCGCGCCCGCGGGCTTGGCCCCGGCGTCCCCGGCGGGCTTGTCGCCGGCGTAGGGGTCGGCGGCGGGAGCGGCGGCGGCGGCCCCGGCCGGCTTGGCCGCATCGGCCTTGGCCGCCTTGTCGTCCCCGTTGCAGGCGGTCGCCGCCAGCACGACGACGACCGCGACCGCGGCCAGGGTGGTTCCGCGCTTGATGCCCATGGTGATCTCTCCCGTGTGTGTTTCCGCCGGGTCCGGGGGCTTGTCCGCCGCCGGACCCGTCAACTCGTGCGGAACACGGCCCCGGGGGAGCGCGGCGTTCACCGGGGGCGGTATGGCGTGTTTCACTCAGCCGCCGTCGAACCCGGCCCGTCTCAGGGCCGTGACCACAGCGAGGCCGAGGATCCGGTGTCCGGTGTCGTCGGGGTGCAGCCCGTCCGCGAGGTGCTCGGGCCCCAGCAGGTCCCGGCCGGGCAGCAGGGCCAGGCGTCCGTCCCCGGCGGCGATCCGCTCGCGGGCGGCCCGCTCCATGGCGTCGCGCAGGGCGCCCAGGGTGGCGCCGAGCCGGTTCGGGGTGCGTTCGGCGTCCGGGCGCAGCACGGGGGAGAGCAGCAGCAGCGGGGTCCGGGGGTGGCCCTGGCGGACCAGGTCGAGGAAGACGCGGGTGGTCTCGTACAGCAGGGCGGGGGTGTAGGGGACGCGGGTCCAGCAGTTGGTGCCGAAGGCGAGGGTGAGGGCGTCTGCGGGGAGGGCCGCGAGCTGCTCGGCGGTGGCCAGCTCCCCGCGCGCGGCGCCCGCGTACCCGAGGTTCACGGTGTCCCAGCCGAGCGCCCGCCCGGCGACGGCGGGCCAGCCGTGGGCGGGGCGGGTGGACCACCAGCCCTCGGTGATCGAGTCCCCGTGCACCACCCACCGCGGGGCGGGCGGGGCGGGGGCGAGGTCCCCGCCGACCCCGCGCACCCCCAGGACCCGCGGGGACTGCGCCTCGGGCGGGTGGACCGTGAAGGGTCCGGGCCCGCCGGGCAGGGGAAGGCGTACGACGGCCTCGGCGGCGGGGTCGGTGAAGACCTCGCGGACCATCCCGTGGCGGTCCCACAGCGAGAAGCCGTGCGCGAGGTCGCGCAGGGCGTCGGTGGGGCCGGGGACGGCGGCCCGGTAGTGGATCTCCACCGCCCGCGCCCCCCGGGCGAGGAACTCCAGGCGGACTCCGATCGGCAGGGTGGCCCGCTCGCCGGTGTCCCAGGGCAGCCGCTCGGTGTCCGCCGGGTCGGCCCGGACCGGCCGGTCCCGGTCCAGCCAGGCGATCCCGCGCAGGTAGGGGCCCGGATCGAGCCAGGCAGTGGCCTTGCTGTCGGCGTCCATGGCGGCACGCTGCGGCAATTCTGACGGGCTGTCAAGAACGGCGGCGGAGAGAGGTCGCGCACTGATCGATCATCCACGTGCAACAAAGGACCATCCAGGACAGATCCGCGCAACGATCGTGCGCCAATGTGCAAGGATGGTGCATTACGGGCGGTATCACTCAGCTCGTAGGCTCACCCCCTGTACGTGGAGTGGCGCGGACCGCCTGCTCGGCGGTCCCCTCATGCCCAGACGGGCTCCCATCCGTCTGCCAACTGCTCCGGACCGCTGCGGTCGACGCCCGAACCGTCCCCATCCCGCAGTGTCAAAGGAGTCCCCTCGTGCTCGATCAGGGCCAGGCACCCCCGCTCTCCCAGGAGACGCGCAAGCCCGTGAACCCGCTGCTGCGCCGCAAGCCGGTCGAGCGGCTCGTCTCCGAGGGCGGACAGGGCGAGGGCGGCTCGCTGCGCCGCTCGCTCACCATGTGGCAGCTGACGATGATCAGCATCGGTGCCACCCTGGGCACCGGCATCTTCGTCGTCCTCGGCACCGCCGCCCCCAAGGCCGGCCCCGCCGTGACGATCTCCTTCGTCCTCGCGGGCCTGACCGCCCTGTTCTCGGCCCTCTCCTACGCCGAGCTGGCCGGCTCCGTCCCGGTCTCCGGCTCCTCGTACTCCTACGCGTACGCCACCATGGGCGAGCTCATCGCCTGGATCTGCGGCTGGTGCCTGGTCCTGGAGTACGCCGTCTCCGTCGCGGCCGTGGCCGTCGGCTGGGGCCAGTACCTCAACGAGCTCCTCGACGGGACCATAGGCGTCACCATCCCCGGCTCGCTCTCCGCGCCGCTGGGCGACGGCGGGGTCATCAACCTGCCCGCACTGGTCGTCGTCCTGCTCTCCATGGTCTTCCTGATGCGCGGCGCCAAGGAGAGCGCCACGGTCAACTCGATCATGGTCGCGGTGAAGATCGTCACCCTGCTCCTCTTCATCGGCATCGGCGTCATGGGCATCAAGTCCGGCAACTACACCCCGCTCGCGCCGCTCGGCGTCAGCGGCATCAGCGCCGCCGCCTCCACCCTCTTCTTCTCCTACATCGGCTTCGACGCCGCCTCCACCGCCGGTGAGGAAGCCAAGAACCCGAAGAAGGACCTGCCGCGCGCGATCATGCTCTCGCTGGGCATCGTCACCGTCCTCTACGTGCTCGTCGCCTTCGTCGCCGTCGGCGCCATGCCGTGGAAGGACTTCGAGAACACCGAGGCCGCGCTGGCCCAGATCATGACCGACGTCACCGGCACCAGCGTCTGGGGCGTCGTCCTCGCCGCCGGCGCCGTGATCGCGATCTTCTCCGTCGTCTTCGCCGTCCTCTACGGCCAGACCCGCATCCTCTTCGCGATGTCCCGCGACGGCCTCGTACCCAAGGTGTTCGCCAAGGTCGACGAGAAGACCGGCGCCCCCCGCGCCAACGTGGTCATCGTCTCCCTCTTCTGCGGCGTCCTCGCCGCCTTCATCCCGCTCGGCAAGCTCGCGGACGCCACCAGCATCGGCACCCTCTTCGCCTTCGGCCTGGTCAACATCGCCGTGATCATCCTGCGCGTGAAGCGCCCGGACATGCCGCGCACATTCAAGGTGGCCCTCTTCCCGGTCACGCCGATCCTCGGCTTCCTCGCCTGCGGCTACATGATGTTCAGCCTCGATACCCCCACCTGGCTGGTCTTCGGTGGCTGGATGGTCGTCGGCCTCGTGGTCTACTTCACCTACGGCATCCGCCGCTCCCGCCTGGCCACGGAAGAAGTGGCCACAGCAGAAAAGTGATCCATCCGCAGTGCGACTGAACGATCTCGACGAACGCATCGTGCACGCCCTCGCCGAGGACGCCCGCCGCTCCTACGCGGACATCGGCTCCGAGGTCGGCCTCTCCGCCCCCGCCGTCAAGCGGCGCGTGGACCGGCTCCGCGCCGAAGGCGCCATCACGGGCTTCACCGTCCGCGTGGACCCGGCGGCCATGGGCTGGGAGACCGAGGGCTTCATCGAGATCTACTGCCGCCACAACACCTCGCCGGACGACATCCGGCGGGGGCTGGAGCGGTACCCCGAGGTGGTGTCCGCGTCGACCGTCACCGGCGACGCGGACGCCCTCGTCCAGGTCTTCGCCTCCGACATGCGCCACTTCGAGCGGGTCCTGGAACGCATCGCGGGCGAGCCCTTCGTGGAGCGGACCAAGTCCGTCCTCGTCCTCTCCCCCCTGCTGCGCCGCTTCACCTCCGGCGCACCCGCGTAGCACGCGCACCGACGCCCCCGCCGGACCTCCGGCGGGGGCGCCGTCGTATCCACAGGGAGACGGCGGCTGTCACAGGCGCGTGCCACGATCGGGCGCATGAAGATCCAGATCCAGGTGCCGGCCGCTCCGCGGAACTCGACCGTCCACACCGACTGGGCCCGCGCCCACGACCCCGCCGCCGAGCCCGCGGCCGTCGAGCTGTCCGAAGAGGTCGGGCGCACCATCCACCGGGCCTACGAGAAGCCCGGCCGGTTCGTGGACGGACTGGAGCGGCGGGTCCGCGGCCTGGACCCCGCCCACCTGCCCTGGTTCTGGGACACCGTCGGCCACCGGCTCATCGACTGGCACCGGCGCTCCGCCGCCCGCGCCTACACCCTGGCGCGCAAGGCCGAACGCGACCACACCCTGCCCGTCGACCCCGACTGGCACCGCGCCAACCTGCTCCTCTTCGCCCGCGCCGGAGCCCTGCCCGGCGCCGCCCTGAGCGGCCACCAGGCCTGGCTGGCCACCGTCCTGGAGCCCGCCGCCGCGCACGAGGAGTACGTACGGGTCCTGCTGGCCTGGACCGCCTCCCCCGGCGAGCCCCCCGCCGACCTGGCCCGCCGGGTCCGGCTCTCCGCCCGCGCCGCCGGACACGGCGCCGCCGAGGAGGCCCGCGTCCTGGCCCTCGTCCTCGCCGGATCGCGGCACAAGGAGGTCCCCGACCGGCTGCTGGACGCCGCCACCCCGCTGCTCACCGCCCACCCCCCGGCCGACGACACCGCCCTCGCGCTCCTCGACCTCTTCCCCGAGAGCCGCGGCGACGCCTCCGCCTGGCTGCGCCTCCTCCTCGGCTGCGGCGCCGCCGACGCCGCCGCGGCCGGCCGGATCGTCCCCGAGGACGGCCTGCCCGGCTGGTTCGCCCGGTACACCCGCCGCTTCGGCCGCGGCCGCTCCGGCGGCGGGATCGTCCGCCAGCCCATGCCCGCCGAGCTGTTCGACCTGCTCACCCGCTGGGCGCCGCGGCTGCGCGCCGCCGCTGCGCCTGCACGAGGACCGCTACCGCTACCCGCGCCTGGACGCCGACCTGCTCGACGCCTGCCTCGCCGAGGGCATCGCCGTCGAAGACCCCGGCACCGCCGTGGAACTGGTCTTCTGGGAGGGCCGCTCGCGCCGCGACCTCAAGGCCCTCGCCGCCGACCCCGTCTTCGGCCCCCGCCTGGAGGGCACCGTCCACGCCCGCCCGCGCCGGAGCGGCACCGCCATCACCCGCCTCCCCGGCAACGCCGGCATCGCCGCCGAGGTCCACGGCCGGATCGAGACCCTGCTCGCCGCCCTGCGCGGCGGCGGTCTCGCCGCCGCCGACGAGGCCGTCGACGAGCTCGCCGGCCTCCTCGACCGGCCGACCACCCTCGCCCTCGACGGCATCGAGGAGGCCCTCGACGCCCTCGACCTCACCGGCCCCCTCGCCCGCGCCCTGCGCGCCGGACTCCCCGAGGAATGGGCCTGGCCCGCCCTGGAGGCGGCCGTGGAGAGCCTCGGCGGACCCGGCGCCGTCACCGGGGTCACCTGCACCTGGCCCGTCCTGACCGTCTACGGCCCCGACCGGGCCGTCGCCGTCGACCACGCCGGGACCCGGGGCACCTGCGCCTTCCGCCTCCCGGACGGGGCGTCCGGCCACACCGTCCACTGGGTCGGCGGCTCCTTCCTGATCGGATTCGCCACCACCCCCAAGGCCGGCTTCGGCACCCACGCCTTCTGGGCCGACCACCCCGAGGACGTCTTCGAACCGGAAGGGAAGCTCGGCCTGCGCCGCTACGGCGGCATGATCCAGGGCGGCCTCGGCTACCAGTTCGCCACCCCCGACGGCGGCCGCCTGGAGGAAGGCCTCGTCCTGCGCCCCGGCGACCGGCAGGGCATCGGCTCCCACGACGTCCAGATGAGCGACGGCGAGCGCTTCTGGACCACCGGCGTCCACGACGGCTGGCGCACCTGGACCCGCGTCGACCCCGCCACCGCCACCGTCCTCCCCGGCCACGACGTCCCCGCCTTCCACACCGCCGCCCCGCTGCCGCCCGGCACCGAGCACTTCGGCGACCTCCAGACCCTCGCCGCCCTCCCCGACGGCGCCCCCGCCTCCCCGCTCGGCCAGGACGGCCGGCTCGTCGGCTTCCGCGTCCTGAACCACACCCCCTACCCCGGCCCCTCGCCCAGGGAGTTCCTCCTGGAGGGCGTCGACGGCCGCCGCGCCGGCTACCGCACCAGCCGCTGGGGGCGCCGTCCCTGGGGCGTGATCCGCATGCCCCAGGGCGGCGAGGAGGCGGTCCTCGCCGGGCAGGAGACCATCCGCGTCCACGCCGCCGAGGACAACTCCCTGCTCTGGCAGGTCCAGGGCTTCCCCGGCTCCGACCGGCGCCGCACCCCCGGCTTCGGCGACGGCGCGGGCCCCGTCCCGCCGCCCGCCTTCTGGCACTTCCTCACCGAGCGCTGCACAGCCTCCTCGAAGGCCCTGCGCGCCGCCGGCGCCACCGCCGTCCGGGCCCTCCTCGACGCGGCCCTGGCCGGAGAGCCCGTACCGGCCCTGCCGGGCCACTCCCTCGACCCCCGCGTGGCCGACGGTGTGGGCCGGGCCGCGGCCCTCGCCGCCGACGTGCTGCGCCGCCGCCGCGCGCTGTCCCGCCGGGTCGCCGTCATCCGCTCCGGACCGGTGGTCTCGCTGCGCACCGAAACCCCCGACACCGAGCTCGTCCCGGCCCTGTACGGACTCGTGCCCGCCCGTCGCCGGTACCACGACGAGCCGTCCCTCCCCCCGCAGCCCGCCGTCCAGACCGCCGTCGCCGCCGACGGCCGCCACCTGCGCGGCGAGATCGACGAGGAGACCCGCGTCCTGGCCCGGCCCGCCGCCCCCGAGACCTGGGAACCGCTGGTCGGCGGCATCGACGCGGTCGCCTGGCGGGCCCTCACCGCCGCCACCCCCGACGCGGAGCGCGCGGCGCTCGCCGCCCTGCTGGAGACCTGGAGCGGCCAGCCGTTCGCCGAGCCGGGCTCCGCCTGGCGCACCGGCCGGGCGTCCACGCAGGCCCTGGCGGCCCTCCGCGCCACCGGGACCGCCCTCGCCTCGGGCACCCCGCGCGGCGGCGCCGCCTGGTTCCTCCAGCGGGCCGCCGACCCCGCGCCCGAAGGCGCCGAGGGCTGCGAGGTCCGCACCATCGAGGCCGACGACGCGGCGCGCCTGCCCCGGCTGCTGGCCCTGCTCGCCGCACGCGGCCCGCTGCCCGTGCCCCCCGCGGTGCGGGAGGCCTTCGCCCGGCTGACCGGGGTCCGCAGCCCCGTCGCCGCCCTCGTCCTCGGCGGCTTCCCCGGCCGCGACCACCACGACCACCACCTCAAGCTGCTGGCCTCCGCCCCGTTCAAGGCGAACCGGACCACGGCCCGGCAGTACGACGACCTCTGCCGGAGCCTCGGCGACGCCGGGCGGCGCGCCGTCCTGGCCGCCGCGGTGCCCGAGGACCCGGCCGCGCTGTGGGAGCCGGGGGGCGTGGCGGCCGCCGCCGAGCGCATGGCCGCCGTCTGGAACGGGCTCCTCGGCGCCGGGGAGCACACCGACGAGGAGCTGGCCGCCGCCCTGGAGGCCGAGCTGGGCCTGCCCGACACCTGGGCCCGCGCCCTGCCCGCCGGACGCGCCCCCGCCGACGCGCCCTTCGGGGAGGCGGGCCTCGTCCTCGCCGGCGACCGCCTCGGCGGGATCGCCCTCCACCACAC
>NZ_JBHVUQ010000036.1:9813-52845 GCF_042884105.1 Streptomyces sp. NPDC058157 | reverse complement strand
ATCGACCCCCGACGGCGGCAAAACCATCCACGCCCACGCCTCCTGGTAGACCCCGCATCCGACCAGCCCTCGCGCCCGCAACGCGCCCGGCGGGAAACACGGACCAATGCCGACACGCCCACGGGACGGCCGGCAACCGGACCGGAGTCCGGCCCGTTGTCGCCGTCACGGCCCCGTCGGCGCCCGGTACCCAGCCCGGCCGGGTTCACCGGGGACTGGGCGAGCTCCGCCGGGCCCGTGGGGGATGCCTGCGCGTCCTGCCCGGACGGCAGCGCCAGCGCGCCACCGGCGCCGCGCGCCCCGGTTTCGCCCGGTCCGCCGTTGCCGTCCTCCAGGAAGGCGTCCACCCCGCGGCGGCCGCGCCGGCCGCCGGAGACCGTCGCCGGGGCCGCCTCGGGCTCCGGCGCCGTCTCGGGTTCGGGCTCGGGCAGCTCCACCGTCCCGGCACCCGAGCCCAGCGGCAGCTCCAGCACGTACGCCCCGCCCGGAGCGCCGGGCACCTCCACCGTCTGCAGGAGCCCGCCGTGCGCGGTGACGACGCCCCGCACGATCGGCTCGTGCACGGGGTGGCCGCCCTCGTAGGGGCCGCGCACCTCGATCCGTACGACCTCGCCGCGCTGGGCCGCGGCCACCACGATCGTGGAGTCGCCGTACCCGCTGCCCTGACGGGTCTTGCCGGTGGCGTCCACCCCGGCGACGTCCGCGACCAGGTGCGCCAGCGCGGTCGCGACCCGCTCCGCGTCCACCTCGGCCTCGATGGTCGGGGCGTGGACGGCGAACTGCACCCGGCCGGGGCCGATCAGCTCCACCGCGCCGTCGAGGCCCGCCTTCACGACCTCGTTGATCAGGACGTTCCGCTTCTTGAGCTTCTCGCGGCCGGCGTCCAGCCGCTGGTAGCCGAGCACGTTGTCGACCAGGGTGGTCATCCGCGCGTACCCGGCGGCCAGGTGGTGCAGCAGCTGGTTGGCCTCGGGCCACAGCTGGCCGCCGTCGTCGGCGGCCAGCGTGGCCAGCTCCCCGCGCAGCTCCTCCAGCGGCCCGCGCAGCGAGTCGGCGAGCACGGCCGCCAGCTGGGCGTGGCGGGCGGCGAGCGCGTCGTAGGGGCGCCGGTCGGTGAAGGTCATGACGGCGCCGACGAGCACCTCCCCGTCCCGTACGGGGGAGGTGGTCAGGTCGACGGCGACGGCCTGCCCGGCCTTGTTCCACAGCACCTGGCCGCGGACCCGGTGCTTGCGTCCGCTGCGCAGGGTGTCGGCGAGGGGGGACTCGTCGAAGGGGAAGGGGGAGCCGTCGGCGCGCGAGTGCTGGATCAGCCCGTGCAGCTCGCGGTTGCCGAGGTCGGTGGCGCGGTAGCCCAGGATCTGGGCGGCGGCCGGATTCACCAGGACCACGCGGCCGTCGGTGTCCGTGCCCACGACGCCTTCGGCGGCGGCGCGCAGGATCATCTCGGTCTGCCGCTGGGAGCGGGCCAGCTCGGCCTCGGTGTCCACGGCTTCGGTGAGGTCCCGCACGACCAGCATCAGCAGCTCGTCGCCGGTGTAGGGCTGGGGCTCGCGGTAGGCGTCACGGCCGTCGAGGTGGGCGCTGGTGACCTCGACGGGGAACTCGGTGCCGTCGGTGCGGCGCGCGGTCATGCGTTGCGGCTTGGAGCGGCCCGTCAGCTCGTCGCCGGGCCGGCGCATCGAACCGGGGATGAGTTTGGAGTCGAACTCCGGGAAGAGGTCGAGCACGCCGCGGCCGACCAGACCGGTGCCGGGGCTCTCCATGACCTCGAGGGCGATCGAATTCGCGTTGACGACCGTGCCGTTGGCGTTGACGAGCAACAGCGCGTCCGGGAGCGCGTCGAGTATTGCTGCGAGGCGAGCAGCGCCTCGGGATGGCCTGCTGCTCACGACGAGCGTCCTCCCTGACCACGACTACCGGCATGTCACGGGAGGAGTCTAAGGGCACCGTCCCGCCGCGAGGGGGCGGATGAGCGGGGGAAACCGTGCATCCGCCACATCCTCCCAGGTCAGGCACCCGCACTCGGAAGCACAGGTTCCAGGTTGTTCCAGCGAGCGATGTCGCACCCGTTCTCGCGTGCGAACCGGCTGTCCACCTGCTGTCCGTGCCACGTTCCGGTGATGTGAGCGGTGGCCGGTCCGCCGCTCTGGAAGGTGCACATCGCGGCCTTCGGCGCGGCGGCGAACGGGTCCTTCCCCTGCTTCGCCAGCGCGTCCAGGCGGGCGCAGGCCTCCTCGGCCTTGGGGTGGTCGCCGCCGACGGGCCGGCAGTCGAGGCGGTACCGGCCGTTGAGGCTGCCCGCCTTGGAGATGTCGATCGTGAGCCGGTCGGGGGAAGCCAGCAGCCGGCCCAGGGGCAGCGGCGGCAGGGGTCCGGCGGCCGCGGCGGCCAGCGCGGAGGTGACGGCGAAGGCGGCGAGACGCAGCATGGGGCACTCCAGGTCGTCCGTACGTCGTACGCCTCACCAACGACCCGCTCGCCCGGACGTTGCGAAGAGGGGGCTTAAGGCTTTGCCCTGCGGCCCCGGCTCCTTGTACCGTGGGAGCGGATTGGTGACCGGCCCTGCGGCTGTGTCATCATCTGCACGCACCCTCGTCACAGGGGGTGTGCTGGAGGCGTCGCCTAGTCCGGTCTATGGCGCCGCACTGCTAATGCGGTTTGGGGCTTACACCCCATCGAGGGTTCAAATCCCTCCGCCTCCGCGCCTCACCGAAGCCCCGGTCCGTATGGACCGGGGCTTCGGTGCGTTCGGGGTCTGAAACGTGCCCCTGGGGTTTGGGATGGCCCTCCGGGGGTAGCCGGCGGGGCCTCCGCGCTGCGGCCCGCTACGGGCGAACGATCTTCTTCGGGGGCGTTTCCGCAGGTCAGAGGCGTTGAGGCCAATGGATTTCGCGTCCCGGCGAGGTCCATGTATTGTTGTTCTCGCAAGGCCAACCGGGCAGAAAACACCGGGAAGCCCAAGCACTCGTAGCTTAACGGATAGAGCATCTGACTACGGATCAGAAGGTTGCAGGTTCGAATCCTGCCGAGTGCACAGCCGGAGAGGCCCTCAGGAGAAATCCTGAGGGCCTCTTGCGTGTGTTCCGGACGAGCGGAGCAGTACCTCCGGGGGAGGGAATCCCCCAGGAGGACTCAGGGGTGGAATGGCTCCAGCGGGGGACGTGGACCACCGGGCCGGGGCGATACGGTTTTCGGAGATCGTTCGAAGCTTGATCGGGGGGCTCTCATGGGACTGTTCGGAAACGCGCACCGGGTGGATCCGGCATCGGCGCAGCGGGACTACGCGCGGCTGCTGGGGCACGGGGAGCAGGTGCATGTGGCCTACCTGCTGGTGCGCGACACCATCCTGTTCACCGACCGGCGGCTGGTGTTCGTCGACAAGCAGGGGATGACGGGCAAGAAGGTGGAGTACCACTCCGTCCCCTACCGGAGCATCACTCACTTCTCGGTGGAGACCGCCGGGCACTTCGACCTCGACGCCGAGCTCAAGATATGGATCTCCGGCAGCGCGGCGCCGATCGAGAAGACCTTCACCAAGGGGGTCGACATCTACGAGATGCAGGCGGTCCTGACGCAGTTCGTCGCGCGCTAGCCGGAGGAAGACCGATCGGACGACACCAAGGGGACACGGCGCCCGTGACCGGCTCCGCCGCGGGCTGGCGGTGCACCGGGATCCGGTGGAGCGGGGGGCGGCCCGCCATCGGGTGGTACGGGCAGGGGCGCGGGGAGCGCGGCAGTGCGCTCTCCTACGGGCAGCGGCTGGCCTTCGTCGCCGGGGGCGAGCGGCACTGCCTGGGCGTGTGGCGGGCCGGCAAGCGGACCCCGTGCCCGGCCGGCCGGACCGTGCCGGGGCGGGCCGGGAGCGCCCAGTGCCCCGAGTGCGCCCGGCTGGACCGGTCCTTCTCGGTGGCGGCCGACACCAATGCCGCCGATCCGCGTCCCTACCGGGTGTACCTGGCGTGGTTCGGGCCCGGGATGGTCAAGGTGGGCATCACCGCCGAGGAGCGCGGGCCGGTCCGGCTGCTGGAGCAGGGGGCCGTGACCTGGACCTGGCTGGGGCGCGGACCGCTGATGGCGGCACGGCGGACCGAGGAACTGCTGCGGGCGGCCCTCGGGGTGCCGGACCGGATCGCCTACGCCCGCAAGCGTGCGGTGCGGGCCGGGCTGCCGGCGGAGGCCGAGCGGGCGCGTGAGGTGGCCGAGCTGCATGCCCGGGCGGCGGGGCTGCCGGGGTGGCCCGAGTCGCTGGAGCGGCTGGGGTGCGCGGTCACCGACCATGCCGGGCCGTTCGGGCTGGCCGGGCTGCCCGCTCCGGCGCGGGTGGTCAGGGAGCTGGTGCCCGGTGCGGGGGTCGTGGGGGTGCTGGTGGGGGCCGCGGGGCCGGACCTGCACTTCGCGGACGGGCTCGTGGTCGACACCCGGCTGCTGGCCGGCTGGGAGCTGGGGGCCGCCCCCGCGGGCGCGGTGACCGGCGTACCGCTGGCGGCCGTCGTCCCGCCGGCGGAGGCGGGTGGGCAGGACGGCCTCTTCTGAGGTCCCGGGGAGCAAGGTCAAAACTTGGATCCCTTTGGGCTGCCGGGGCTGATTCCGGTGGACATGCCAAGGGGCTTGCGCGGAGGGTGGGGACATGAGCATCCAGCCCGTTCCGGCGTTCGAACTGCCTTATGTCATGGCCGTTTTCAGCAATGTCCGCACCGCCGACGACAGCGGATATCCGGACACCCTCGCCCGGATGAACGAGATCGTCCGGGACAACCCCGGGTTCCTCGGCTACGAGTCCGCGCGCACGCCCGGAGGCCTCGGGATCACCGTGGCCTACTTCCGCGACCACGAATCCCTCACCGCGTGGCGCACGGACCTGGAGCACCAGGCGGCCATGAAGCAGGGCCGCGCCCACTGGTACGAGAGCTACACCCTGCACGTCGCGACCGTCGAGCGGAGCCACGGCTTTGCCCGCGACGCCTGAGACCCTCCGGGCCTTCCGCGAGCGGCTCGGCCTGCCCGGTCTGGTGGACGTGCACACGCACTTCATGCCGGACCGGGTGATGCGCAAGGTGTGGGACTACTTCGACGCAGCCGGCCCGCTGACCGGCGTGGAGTGGCCCATCACCTACCGCCACGAGGAGGAGCAGCGGGTCGGGCTGCTGCGGGAGTTCGGGGTCCGGGCGTTCACCTCGATGCTCTATCCGCACAAGCCGGACATGGCCGCCTGGCTCAACGCGTGGGCCGCGGAGTTCGCCGCCCGCACCCCCGACTGCCTGCACACCGCGACCTTCTTCCCCGAGGAAGGTGTGGCGGCGTACGCGGAACGGGCCGTGGAGCGGGGGGCCCGGGTGTTCAAGGCACACCTCCAGGTCGGCGGCTACGACCCCAACGACGCCCTCCTCGAACCCGTGTGGGGGCTGCTGGCCGAAGCGCGCGTCCCGGTCGTCGTCCACTGCGGCTCCGGGCCCGCCCCGGGCGAGTACACCGGGCCCGGGCCGGTCGCCCGGCTGCTGGCCCGCCACCCGCGGCTCCCGCTGGTCGTCGCGCACATGGGGATGCCCGAGTACACCGAGTTCCTCGACCTGGCCGACCGGTACCCCGAGGTGCGGCTCGACACGACCATGGCCTTCACCGACTTCTCCGAGCAGTTCAGCGGCTTCCCGCCCGGGGACCTCGGACGGCTCGCCGACCTCGGGGACCGGATCCTGCTGGGCACCGACTTCCCGAACATCCCCTATCCCTACGAGCACCAGCTGGAGGCCCTGGAACGGCTCGGGCTGGGTGACGACTGGCTGCGTGCGGTCTGCCACGACAACGCCGCCCGGCTGTTCTCGCTCGCCCCGGCGGGCGGCTGAGCCGCCGGTCCGCCGGAAACCGTTTCTCAGGAGATTCACAGGTTGGGGCAAGAGCGTTTTCAGAGGCGCGGCGCAGCGTGGGGGCATGACAGCGACGACCACCTCCCACGCGTCCGCGTCCACCACCAGCCCGACGGCGCTCCTGCGCCCCGACGGCGGCCCCTGCCGGGTCCTCGTCGTCGACGACGAGGCCTCGCTCTCCGAGCTGCTGTCCATGGCCCTGCGCTACGAGGGCTGCGAGGTCCGCAGCGCCGGTGACGGAGCGGGCGCCGTCCGCGCGGCGCGGGAGTTCCGGCCCGACGTGGTGGTCCTCGACATCATGCTCCCGGACATGGACGGGCTGTCCGTGCTCGGTCTGCTCCGCCGGGAGATCCCGCAGGTCCCCGTGCTCTTCCTGACCGCCAAGGACTCCGTCGAGGACCGCATCGCGGGCCTGACGGCCGGCGGCGACGACTACGTGACCAAGCCGTTCAGCCTGGAGGAGGTCGTGGCCCGGCTGCGCGGCCTGGTCCGCCGCTCCGGGGCCGCGCAGGCCGCCCGCGGCGGCTCGGTCCTCTCCGTCGGCGACCTGAGCCTCGACGAGGACAGCCACGAGGTGGTCCGCGGCGGCCAGGAGGTCCATCTGACCGCCACCGAGTTCGAGCTGCTGCGCTACCTGATGCGCAACCCGCGCCGGGTGCTGAGCAAGGCGCAGATCCTGGACCGCGTGTGGTCCTACGACTTCGGCGGCCAGGCCAACGTGGTGGAGCTCTACATCTCCTACCTGCGGCGCAAGCTGGAGGGCGGCACCGGACTGCCCCCGATGATCCACACCCGGCGCGGCGCCGGCTACCTGATCAAGCCGGCCGAGTAGTGGCACTCCGCCTGCCCCGGCCGTGGTCCGGACGTTCCCGGCGGCGGGGGCCGCGCCGCCGGCGGCCGTGGTCGCTGCGGACCCGGCTGGTGGTGTCGGCGGTGGTGCTGATCGCCGTGGTGGGCGCGGCCATCGGGACCGTCACCACCCTCACCATGCGCTCCCGGCTGATGTGGGAGCTGGACAAGCAGCTGAACAACTCCGTGGAGATGGCCGTCCGGGGGCCGGGCGCCGGCAAGGCGGCCCGCGAGGGCAGCCTCGGCTTCGTCTTCGCCCCCGGCTCCCCCATGGGGGCCGCCGGGATCCGGCTGGACGTGAACCGGAAGGCGATCGGCGGGGCCCGGATCGCTCCCGTGGAGGGCCCGGGCCTCGATCACCGGGAGGTCCTCACCCAGGCGCAGACGGCGGTACTGGAGCGGGTGGCACGGACGGCCGGCCCGGCCGGGTCCGGCAAGGTGGACGTGGACCTGCCGGGGCTCGGTGCCTACCGGGCGATGGCCGCGCCCGACGGAGTGCTGGTCCTCGCCTTCCCCGTACAGGGCGTCGACTCGACCGTGAACACCCTGGTCGCCGTGGAGGTCTGCGTCACGCTGGCCGGTCTGATCGCCGCCTCCCTCGCCGGACAGGCCCTGGTCGCGGTCGCCCTGCGCCCGCTGCGCCGGGTCGCCGCCACCGCCACCCGTGTCTCCGAGCTGCCCCTGCACAGCGGTGAACCCGCCCTGCACGAACGGGTCCCCGACGCCGAGGCCGATCCGCGCACGGAGGTCGGCCAGGTCGGCGCGGCCCTCAACCGGATGCTGGGACACGTCTCCTCGGCCCTGACGGCCCGCCAGCAGAGCGAGACCCAGGTTCGACAGTTCGTGGCCGACGCCTCCCACGAGCTGCGCACCCCGCTCGCCTCCATCCGCGGGTACGCCGAACTCACCCGCCGGGGCAGGGAGGAGCCCGGCCCCGACACCCGCCACGCGCTGGCCCGGATCGAGTCCGAGGCCACCCGGATGACCGGGCTGGTAGAGGACCTGCTGCTGCTGGCCCGGCTGGACGCGGGACGCCCCCTGTCCCGCGAGGACACCGACCTGGCCCCGCTCGTCGTCGACGCCGTCAGCGACGCCCGGGCCGCCGGACCCGGACACCACTGGCGCCTGGCCCTGCCCGAGGAACCCGCGCCCGTCCTGGCCGACCCGGCCCGGATCCAGCAGGTCCTGGTCAACCTCCTCGCCAACGCCCGCACCCACACCCCGCCCGGCACGACCGTCACGGCCCGTGTTTCACGTGAAACATCCGCCGTCCGACTGCAGATCGAGGACGACGGACCCGGTATCCCCGCCGAGCTGATGCGGCACGTCTTCGAGCGCTTCGCCCGAGGCGACGCCTCGCGCTCCCGCGCGGCGGGCTCCACCGGCCTCGGCCTGGCCATCGTCCAGGCCGTGGTCACGGCCCACGACGGACAGGTGGACGTCCGCAGCGAGCCCGGCCGCACCTGCTTCGAGGTGCTGCTCCCCCTCGCCGCGGACCCCGGCCCCCGCACACCGCTGGACTCACAGAAGGACCACAGGGTCAGCACACCGAGGTGACAGGGCGCCCGGGGAGGGTCGGAGCATGCCAACCGACACCTCCTCCGACGCCCTCCCGGCCCGGGCGCCCCTCGCGCCCACGCCCGGCGAGCCCGTACTCGACGTGGTGATCCCGGTCTACAACGAGGAGAAGGACCTCGGCCCCTGCGTGCGAAGGCTGCACGCCCACCTCGCCCGGACCTTCCCGTACCCGTTCCGCATCACCATCGCCGACAACGCCAGCACCGACCGCACGCCCGCGCTCGCGGCGGAACTCGCCGCCGCCGTCCCCGGCGTCCGCAGCGTCCGGCTGGAGGAGAAGGGGCGCGGGCGCGCCCTGCGCACCGTGTGGAGCCACTCGGAGGCGCCCGTCCTCGCCTACATGGACGTGGACCTCTCCACCGACCTGAACGCGCTGCTGCCCCTGGTGGCCCCGCTGATCTCCGGCCATTCCGACCTGGCCATCGGCACCCGGCTCGCCCGTTCCTCACGGGTGGTGCGGGGAGCGAAGCGGGAGTTCGTCTCCCGCGCCTACAACCTGCTGCTGCGCTCCTCCCTCGCCGCCCGGTTCAGCGACGCCCAGTGCGGCTTCAAGGCCATCCGGCGGGAGGTGGCCGAGCGGCTGCTGCCGCTCGTCGAGGACACCGGCTGGTTCTTCGACACCGAGATGCTGGTCCTCGCCGAGCGGGCCGGGCTGCGGATCCACGAGGTACCCGTCGACTGGGTGGACGACCCCGACTCCACGGTCCACATCGTCAGGACCGCCACCGAGGACCTGAAGGGCGTCTGGCGGGTCGGCCGGGCGCTGGCCCTCGGGGAGCTCCCCCTGGACCGGCTCGCCCGCCCCTTCGGCGACGACCCGCGCGACCGCACCGCCCTGCCCGGCGTGCCGCGCGGACTGGCCCGCCAGCTGCTCGGCTTCTGCGCCGTCGGCGTGCTGTCCACCCTCTGCTACCTCGCCCTGTACTCCCTCTTCCGGCTCGGCGCCGGACCCCAGGCCGCCAACGCCGCCGCCCTGCTGGTCTCCGCCGTCGCCAACACCGCCGCCAACCGCCGGCTCACCTTCGGCGTCCGGGGCCGCGACCGCGCCCTGCGCCACCAGGCCCAGGGCCTGGTCGTGTTCGCCATCGGCCTGGCCCTGACCAGCGGCTCCCTCGCCGCCCTCGGGGCGGGCACCGACGCGCCCGCCCACGGCACCGAACTGGCCGTGCTGGTCACCGCCAACCTCGCCGCCACCGTGCTGCGCTTCCTGCTTTTCCGCGCCTGGGTCTTCCCCGAGCGCCGCACCACTCCCGTTCCCGTGAAGGACGACCACCGATGACCACGGCCCACCCGCCCTTCGGCACCCCGTTCCCCGAACGGGCCCCCGCCCCCGCCCCCACCGGCCCGGACCCGGCCGCGGGCGCCGCCGCACGCCGGACCGCCGCCGGCCGGCCCCGCTGGGAACGCCCCGCGTACGCGGGGCTGCTGCTGGCCACCGCCGTGCTGCTGCTCTGGAACCTGGGCGCGTCCGGCTACGCCAACTCCTTCTACTCCGCCGCCGTACAGGCGGGCTCCGAGAGCTGGAAGGCCTTCTTCTTCGGTTCCTCCGACGCCGGGAACTCCATCACCGTCGACAAGCCCCCGGCCGCCCTGTGGCCGATGATGCTGTCCGTCCGGGCGTTCGGGCTCGGCTCCTGGCAGATCCTCGTCCCGCAGGCCCTGATGGGCGTCGGGACCACGGCCGTCCTGTACGCCGCCGTGCGCCGCCAGTTCGGCCCGGCGGCCGCACTGCTCAGCAGCGCCGCGTTCGCGCTCACGCCCGTCGCCGCCCTGATGTTCCGCTTCAACAACCCCGACGCGCTGCTGACGCTGCTGCTGACCGTCACGGTGTACTGCGTGCTGCGCGCCCTGGACGGGGCGCGGACCGGGTGGCTGGTCGCGGCCGGGGCCGCGATCGGCGTGGGCTTCCTGACCAAGACCCTCCAGGCCTTCGTCATCCTGCCGCCGCTGGCCCTGCTCTACGCCGTCTGCGCGCCGACCCGGCTGCGCCGCAGGCTCGGGCAGCTGCTGCTCGCCGGGGCCGCGATGGTGGTGACCGGCGGCTGGTGGGTGGCCGTCGTGGAGCTGTGGCCCGCCTCCTCGCGCCCGTACATCGGCGGCTCGCAGCACAACTCCTTCCTGGAACTGACCTTCGGCTACAACGGGCTGGGCCGCCTGAACGGCAACGAGACCGGCAGCGTGGGCGGCGGGCGGACCGGCGGGGCGGCCGCCGCCCCCGGGTCGTACGGGCTGTTCGAGGGCGGGCCGGGCCTGCGCGGCGGCGGCTGGGGGGAGACCGGTGTGGACCGGCTGTTCTCCGGCACCGTCGGCGGCCAGATCTCCTGGCTGCTGCCGGCGGCGCTGGTGCTGCTGGTCGCGGGGCTGGTGGTGACGTGGCGGGCCGGCCGGGCCGCCGACTGCCTCCAGAGCATGGCCCGCGCGGCCTTCCTCGCCTGGGGCGGCTGCCTGCTGATCACCGCCGTGGTGTTCAGCTGGATGCAGGGCATCTTCCACGAGTACTACACGGTCGCGCTGGCCCCGTTCGTGGCCGCGCTGGTGGGCATGGGCGTGGCCGTGCTGTGGGAGGAGCGGGGCGGCAGGGTCGCCGCGCTCACCCTGTCCGGGACCCTCGGCCTGACCGCCGTCTGGTCCTTCGTGCTGCTCGGCCGCTCCTCCGGCTATCTGCCGTGGCTGCGCTGGACGGTACTGGCCGCCGGGCTGCTCGCCGCCGCCGTGCTGCCGTTCGCCGCCCGGCTGGGACGCGGGGTCCTGCTCTCCGCGGCCGCGCTGGGGTTGGGCGCGGCTCTGGCGGGCCCGTTCGCGTACTGCCTGACCACCGTCTCCGCCGGGCACACCGGCTCGATCGTGACGGCGGGTCCGGCGGTGGCCGGCGGGCGGGGCGGCCCCATGGGGTTCGGCCCGGGCGGCGAGCGGTTCCGGGGCGGCCTGCCGGGCCTGCCCGGCGGCGGTCCGGGCGGCGCAGGCCCGCAGGGTGCGCCGCAGGGCGGCCAGGGCGGCCAGGCGGGCCAAGGGGGGATGCCGCCGGGCTTCCCGCAGGGTGGCATGCCCGGTCCCGGCCGGCCGGGAGGCGCGGGAGGCACCGGTGCCACGGGCCGGTCCGGGAACGGCCGGGGCGGTCAGGCGGGCGGCCCGGGCATGCGGGGCGGCGCCGGCGGACTGCTCGACGGGGCCCGGGTCTCCGCCGCGGCCAAGGCCGCGCTGCGCGCCGACGCCGACCGCTACACCTGGGCGGCCGCCGCCATCGGCTCGCAGAACGCGGCGAGTTACCAGCTGGCCTCCGGCCGCCCCGTGATGCCCCTCGGCGGGTTCAACGGCAGCGACCCCTCCCCGACGCTGGAGCAGTTCAAGGCGTACGTGAAGGCCGGGGAGATCCACTGGTTCATCGCCCAGGGCGGCCTCGAAGGAGGCGGGGAGTCCCGTACGGGGGGCGTGCCGGGAGGTCGGGGAGGCCCGGGAGGGGCGGTCAGCACGGCCGTCGACAGCTGGGTGAAGGCCCACTTCAAGGCCGTGACCGTCGGCGGAGCCACCTTCTACGACCTGACGGCCCCTGTGTCCGGCGCGTCCTGAACCCGCCCCGATCCACGCGGCACCCCCTAGCATCAAGAGGGCGGACCGGGCATTCCGGGCTGATCCCCTTGTGATGAGGAGGGCACCTCGATGGTGACCGATGCTGATCCGGGCGAGGCCAGGACCAGTGTGTGGCTGGCCGTGCGGCCCGCCGCCCCCGTCAGACGCCGGACCGACGCCCCCTCGGGGCTGGACCGGGACCGGATCACCGCCGCCACCGTGCGGCTCCTGGACGCGGAAGGGCTCGGCCGCTTCTCCATGCGGAGGCTGGCGGCCGAGCTGGGCGTCACCGCGATGTCCCTGTACTGGTACGTGGACACCAAGCACGATCTGCTCGAACTGGCCCTGGACAGCGCCCTGGGCCGGCTGCGCCTCCCGGCCGGCCCGCCCCCGGAGGAGCCCTGGCCGGGTCGGCTGAGGGCACTGGCCCGCGGTTACCGCAGGCTGCTGGCGGAGCACCCGTGGGTGGCTCCGCTCAGCGCGGTCTATCCCAACATCGGCCCGCACGCGCGGGCCTTCGACGCCGCCCTGCACCGGCTGCTGGGGGCGGCGGGCCTGGCGGACGCCGGCCGGACCGGCGCCCACCTCGCCGTCTCCCAGTTCCTGAACGGCTGCGCCCTGCACGGCTGCGGGGGCACGGTCCGGCGGGCGCCGGAAGCGGACTTCGCCCTGGCCCTCGACGTCCTCATCGCGGGCATCGAGGCCAAGGCGGCCGTCGCCCGGTCCCAGGCCTGATCAGGCCTGATCAGGCCTGATCAGGCCTGGGACGAGGTCTTGTCCGCGGCCTTGCCGGAGGCGGACCGCGCCGGGACGCCGGTGGTGCCCTCGGCGCTCGGGGCGTGGGCGGCCGGCTTCGACTTCAGCGCGACCTCCTTGATGAAGACCACCAGCACCAGTCCGAGCAGCGCGCTCGGCGCGGCGTAGAGGAAGACGTCGCCGACGCCGTGCCCGTACGCGGACTCCATGACCTGCCGCAGCGGCGCGGGCAGCTTGTCGAGGTCGGGGATCCCGCCCCCGCCGGTGCCGCCGTGGCCCAGGGCCGCCGCCTTCGGGCCGAGTGCGGCCAGCCCGTCCTTGACGTAGTGGGTGACCCGGTTGGCCATGACCGCGCCCAGGGCCGAGACGCCCATGGCGCCGCCGAGCGAGCGGAAGAAGGTGACCACGGAACTGGCCGCGCCGAGGTCCTGGGGGGCGACCTGGTTCTGGGTGGCGAGCACCAGGTTCTGCATCATCATGCCGAGGCCGAGGCCCGTCAGCGCCATGAACAGGGCGATGCGCCAGTACGGGGTGTCGTAGCGCAGGGTGCCCAGCAGCCCGAGTCCGGCGGTCAGCAGCACGCCGCCGGAGACCAGGAAGGCCTTCCACTTGCCGGTCTTGGTGATGACCTGGCCGGAGACCGTGGAGGAGACGAAGAGGCCGCCGATCATCGGGATGGTCAGGATGCCCGACATGGTGGGGGACTCGCCGCGGGCCAGCTGGAAGTACTGGCTGAAGAAGACCGTGCCGGAGAACATCGCGATGCCGACGAAGAGGGACGCGGCGGAGGCCAGGCTGATGGTCTTGTTGCGGAAGAGGCGCAGCGGGATGATCGGGTCGCTCGCGCGGGACTCCACGAGGAGGAACAGCAGGCCGAGCACGACGGCGCCGCCGGTCATCGCCAGGGTGGTCCAGGAGATCCAGTCGTACGAGTCGCCGGCCTGGGTGACCCAGATCAGCAGCAGCGAGACGGCGCCGCTGATCAGGAAGGCGCCGAGCCAGTCGACCTTCACGTCCCGGCGGACGACCGGGAGGTGCAGGGTGCGCTGGAGCACGATCAGGGCGATCACCGCGAAGGGCACGCCGACGTAGAAGCACCAGCGCCAGCCGAGCCACGAGGTGTCGGTGATGACGCCGCCGAGCAGCGGGCCGCCGACGGTGGCGACGGCGAAGACCGCGCCGAGGTAGCCGCTGTAGCGCCCGCGCTCGCGCGGGGAGATCATCGCGGCCATGACGATCTGGGCGAGGGCGGAGAGGCCGCCGACGCCGATGCCCTGGACGACGCGGCAGGCGATGAGCATGCCGGTGTTCTGGGACAGGCCCGCGACCACGGAGCCGAGGACGTAGATCACCAGGGATATCTGGACGAGCAGCTTCTTGCTGAAGAGGTCGGACAGCTTGCCCCACAGCGGGGTCGCGGCCGTCATCGACAGCAGGGCGGCGGTGACGACCCAGGTGTAGGAGGACTGGGTGCCGCCGAGGTCGCTGATGATCTGGGGCAGGGCGTTGGAGACGATCGTGGAGGAGAGGATCGCCACGAACATGCCGAGCATCAGCCCGGACAGCGCCTTCATGATCTGGGAGTGGGTCATGGGCGCGCCGTCGGACGTGGTCTCCGACCGGCCGCCTCCCCGCACACCCTCGGGTGTGGTCGTAGCCATGTGTTTCCTTCCTAGAAGCTCGATCGGAGTCGGGCCAGCAGGGTGTTGAGTGCGTCGATGTCCTCGGCCGACCAGTCGGCCAGGGCCTTCTCCAGCGCGTCCGTGTAGCGGGCGCCGAGCTCGGTGAGCACGGCGCGTCCCTCCTCGGTCAGGCGCAGGATCCGGCAGCGGCCGTCACCGGGGTCGGTCTCCCGGTCGATCCAGCCGCGCTGCGCCACGTGGGCGACGTGCCGGCTGCTGACGGAGATGTCGACGGCCATGTACTCGGTGAGCCGGCTGAGCCGCATCTCGCCGTGCCGGTCGAGCACGGTGAGGACGGCGGCGGCGCCGGGCGGGCAGTGCGGGGGCAGGATCCGGGCCAGGTCGCGTTTGACCGCGCCGATACCGGTGAGCTGGCGGGCCAGCTCCTCGTACCGGGTGTTCTGTGCCGTGTGCGTGGCCACCGGACCGCCCCCCATCTCGTTGCTTGGGGCAACCATAGAAGAGTATGGTTGCTACAGGCAAATGAATTCGCGGGGTGGGGCGGTAAAGGAATCGGAAAACCCGCTAGGGTCCAGCCATGTCCGCACAGCACAACTCACCTGAAGCCGAGGGCACCTACGACCCCGCCGGCAGCACTCAGATGTTCCGCGCGTTCGTGGCGGAGGGCGAGGACCAGGCGGCCCGCACCCCGACCGTGCCCGGCTCGCGCCGCAAGCCCAAGGAGTCGGGCGCCCTGTCCGGGGGTCGGATCGCCCTGGGCCTCGCGCTGGTGCTCATGCTGGGGGCGGCGCTGTGGGTGGTGCTCCACTGAGCTGCCGCGGGCGGTTCAGCTCCAGGTCGCGGTGACCCCGCGGGTCTCCACGTGCATGCCGAGGGGCACCCGCCAGGCGTCCAGGCACACCGTGTAGGTCTGCGTCCTGGACGTGCGGCCCGCGAGGGGGGCGGGAAGGGGCTGGGCCGTGGTGACCGTGGCCCAGTCGATGCCGAGGGCGCCGATGACGTGCGTGGCGAAGGTGACCGTGCCGGAACGGGCCGCGGTGGTGCCGGTGTTGGTGAAGGTCACCGTGACGCGCTCGCACCAGCGGTCGGACGCCGCCGCGCGGGCGGGGGCGCTCAGTGTGAGGGAGGCCGGGGTGGCGGGCGGGGGCGCGGTGCCGCCGCCGGAGGCCCCTGAGCCGCCTGATGTCCCTGAGCCGCCTGATGCCCCCGAGCCTCCTGAGGCCCCTGTGCCGCCGGACCCGCCGGACCCGCCGGACCCGCCTGTGCCGCCGGACCCGCCGGATCCGCCTGTGCCGCCGGATCCGCCCGAGCCGCCCGAGCCGCCCGTCCCGCCCGAGCCGCCCTGCCCCGGTGTCGGGGTGCCCGCGCCCCCGGTGCCGGGGGTGGTTCCCGGAGTGCCCGGGGTCGGCGGGGTGCCGGGGGCGGGGTCGGAGCCGCCCTGGGCGGTGGCCGTCGCTCCGGCTCCGGCGGAGCCCCCGCCGGGCCCAGACCCCGGCGCGCCGGGCGTCGTAGAGGAAGGGGCGGAAGCGCTCGCCGCAGCGGGCGTGCCGACCGGTTGGTACTCCACCCGCCCCCGCGGCGGGACGTTCTGCCCCGCGCCCCGTTCGGGCCCGGGTGCCGCGGCGCCCACGGCGGCGTAGCCGTCGCGGGCCGGGCCGCCGCATCCGGTGAGGGCGGCGGCGGCCGTACAGCACAGGGCGGCCAGGGCGAGGGTGCGCGCCGCGCGGGGTCCCGTTGGCATCGCGCCAGTGTTCCTGACGCCATGTCAAATGTGAACCCCGCGCACGGGGGTGGAGCGGGGCGCTACTCCCCGATCAGGCCCGTGCGCAGCTGCGCCAGCGTCCGGGTCAGCAGCCGGGAGACGTGCATCTGGGAGATGCCGACCTCCTCGCCGATCTGGGACTGCGTCATGTTCGCGAAGAACCGCAGCATGATGATCTGCCGCTCCCGGGGCGGGAGTTTGGCCAGCAGCGGCTTGAGCGACTCGCGGTACTCGACGCCCTCCAGCGCGCTGTCCTCGTACCCGAGCCGGTCGGCGAGCGAGCCCTCGCCGCCCTCGTCCTCCGGGGAGGGGGAGTCGAGCGAGGAGGCGGTGTAGGCGTTGCCGACGGCGAGCCCGTCGACGACCTCCTCCTCGGTGACGCCGAGGACGGCCGCCAGCTCCGGCACGGTCGGGGACCGGTCCAGGCGCTGGGCGAGTTCGTCGCTGGCCTTGGTCAGCGCGAGGCGCAGTTCCTGGAGCCGCCGCGGGACGCGGACGGACCAGGAAGTGTCCCTAAAGAATCGTTTGATCTCGCCCACCACGGTCGGCATGGCGAACGTCGGGAACTCCACCCCCCGTTCGCAGTCGAACCGGTCGATCGCCTTGATCAGGCCGATCGTGCCGACCTGGACGATGTCCTCCATCGGCTCGTTGCGGCTGCGGAAGCGGGCCGCCGCGTAGCGCACGAGCGGCAGGTTCAGCTCGATCAGGGTGTCGCGTACGTACGCCCGTTCGGGGCTGTCCGGGTCCAGGGTGGCGAGTCGCTGGAAGAGGGAGCGGGAGAGGGTGCGGGTGTCGATGGCTTCCGAGCGGTCGGCCACTGCCGGCAGCTCACGCTCGACGAGCGTGAGCACCTTGGAGCTGCCCTGGTCTACGGACATGCCACCCCCTTGAGGTCGCGGACGGTCGCGTATCGGCGCGTCCCGTCGGAGGAACGCAGCCTCCACCTGAATACCGGAGGCGGAGCTGCGGCAAACGCGGTTTCTGCAGAATGTCACATGTCGGCAACACGCTGTAGCGTCATGTCGACAAGTATCTCCAGCGACAGACGGCCGACCGAGCGGAATGAGCCGTTTCTGTAGGGAATCGCGGGCCGGGCTCCACCCGATCCGGTTACGCCTCGATCCTGTTTGCGGATCTCAGACGGGCGAAGCTGCGCGCGAGCAGCCGCGAGACGTGCATCTGGGAGACCCCGAGCTCGGCGCTGATCTGCGACTGCGTCAGGTTGTTGTAGTAGCGCAGCAGCAGGATCCGCTGCTCCCGCTCGGGCAGTTGTACGAGCAGGTGGCGGACGAGGTCGCGGTGCTCGACGCCGGCCAGCTCGGGGTCCTCGTAGCCGAGCCGGTCGAGCAGCCCGGGCATCCCGTCGCCCTCCTGAGCGGCCTCCAGGGAGGTCGCGTGGTAGCTGCGGCCGGCCTCGATGCAGGAGAGCACCTCGTCCTCGCTGATGCGCAGCCGCTCGGCGATCTCGGGGGTGGTGGGGGTGCGGCCGTGGAGGGTGGTGAGGTCCTCGGTGGCGGCGTTGACCTGCACCCACAGCTCGTGGAGGCGGCGCGGGACGTGCACCGTGCGGACGTTGTCGCGGAAGTACCGTTTGATCTCGCCCACGACGGTCGGCATGGCGAAGGTGGGGAACTGGACCCCGCGCTCGGGGTCGAACCGGTCGATCGCGTTGATCAGGCCGATGGTGCCGACCTGGACCACGTCCTCCATCGGCTCGTTGCGGCTGCGGAAGCGGGCGGCCGCGTAGCGCACGAGCGGGAGGTTGGCCTCGATCAGGGCCCCGCGCACCCGGTTGTGCTCGCTGGTGCCCGGCTCCAGGCCCTTCAGCTGGCCGAAAAGCACCTGTGTCAGGGCCCGGGTGTCGGCGCCCCGCCCCTGGGGCCGTGGTGGGGCCGCGACGGGCTCCTGGGGCTCGGCGGGAAGCTCGTGCGGCTGTTCCTGGCGGAGCTCTTGCTGGGGAGGCACCTGAGGCGCAGTACTGGCCGGCACTGTCACGCCACCCCTTCGGTCAACTCATCCGTCTCATCCGTCAAAAGCGGTCATAGCATCACAAGAGATGTGCACTGTGTGCAAGCACCGTATATAGCCGTGTTGAGGGCAAGTTGGGCATTTAGGGGTATTCTTTTTACCGCCGGGAACGCGAAAAGTGAACGCGAAAGGCCCCCCACCCGCGGAGTGAGGGGCCTGGATGTCCGGAAATCGCTTCAGCGTACGGGCTCAGGTCACCAGTTCGGTGATGAACTCGCCGATGCCGGAGGCGGCATCCGATATGCCCTGGAAGCCTATTCCGACCATCTCCGCCGCCCGCTTGGGCTGGGTGATGATCACGAAGAGGACGAACACCGTGAGGGCGCCCGTGATGAGCTTCTTGGTGTCCATGTGCGGTGTCGGCCTCCCCAACCGGTACTGCGAAGTCGGGTGAGTCTAACCGGTCAGGTTTGGACACTCACCTGTCCTTTAAGGACCAATGACCCTGCCGTACGGGCCCTTTGCCGCTGGGTGTCCGGTCGCGGGGGGAGCAGGATGGAACACGAGCCCACCGGTTCTGGCAGGAAACCGGTGGGTGAGGGACAGGACCTCACTGCGGGGTCCGAGCCGCGGGCTTCCCCCCTGACTGCGGCTCGGGCTGGCGGGTTCCGTCCTCACCGGGGGAAGTGACTTGTCCCCCCGATGTCACTTCCCCCGTCCACGTGGAAGGCCCCGGCTCCGGTCGGGGCCTTCTTCGTGTGCGCGGGAGCGGCGCGGCGGGAGCGCGGACCCGCCGCTACTGGACGGCGCCCAGCAGGTCGACCAGGGGGGCGACGGGGGCGATGGCGGGCTGGAGCTGGTCGGGCAGCGTCATCAGCTGGTTGAGCTGGTTGGCCCCCTCGCTGACCTTCGCCCCGATCTCCTGGACCGAGCCCGGCGTGGCGCCCTGCGGCATGCCCGGGGCGGCCGTCGGCAGGTCCGGGAGGGTCAGCGGGGCGGGCTGCGCGGCGGAGGCGGCGGGTGCGGCGAGGCCCGCGGCGGCCCCCGCGAGGGCGAAGGCGGCGAGGATGCGCTGGGTCTTGGTCATACCGTGTCCAACGGCCGAGCCGGCGCCCGGTCACGGCGGGCACGCACGAGAGCCCCGGTTCGTACGAACCGGGGCTCTCGTTTCCAGAGCGGTGGTGGAGGGATTTGAACCCCCGATGGGTTGCCCCATACTCGCTTTCGAGGCGAGCTCCTTCGGCCACTCGGACACACCACCGAGAGAGATCCTAGCCGATGGTGGGGAGTGCTTCGCAACTTCCGGCCGAGTGGCCCTGCTCACCCGTCCCCGGTCGCCGTCCCCGGCCGCCGTCCCCGCCGCCGTCCCCGGCCGTCGGCCCCCGGCCCCCGGCCTCACCGTTCCCGGAAGAACTCCGTCAGCTGCCGCGCGCACTCCGCTTCCAGGACCCCGCGGACCACCTCCGGCCGGTGGTTGAGCCTGCGGTCCCGTACGAGGTCCCACAGCGACCCCGCCGCGCCCGCCTTCTCGTCCCCCGCCCCGTAGACGACCCGGGCCACCCGGGACTGGACGAGCGCGCCCGCGCACATCACGCACGGCTCCAGGGTGACCACCAGGGTGCACCCCGTGAGCCGCCACTCCCCGAGCCGGGCGGCCGCCCGGCGCAGCGCCAGCACCTCGGCGTGCGCCGTGGGATCTCCGGCGGCCTCCCGTTCGTTGTGCCCGGTGGAGAGGAGGTCCCCGTCCGGTCCGAGGACGACGGCACCGACCGGTACGTCACCGGCCGGCACCGCCAGAGCCGCCTCCCGCAGCGCCAGGCGCATGGGGTCCCGCCACGGATCCCGTACCGGGTCGGGCCCGGTACCGGAGCCGTGCGGGTCCCGCGTGCCGTACGTCAGGTCGTGCTCGGTGATCACTAGCGGACGGCCTCCAGCACTTCGGTGGCGCCCAGCGCGTCGGCGATCTCCGCGAGGGCGTCCCCGTCCAGGGACATCAGCTCCTTGTGGCCGACGCCGAGGTCGTCCAGCAGACGGGGGTCGCCGAGCGGGCCGGACGGCACCGGCTCGGAGCCGGAGCCCGCCCGGCCCTCGTCCGCGTCGTCGTCCTCGTCCGCGTAGGAGGCGACGGGCTCGTCCTCCCCGTCCTCGGTGCCGTCCAGGTCCAGTTCGTCGAGTTCGTCGTCCTCGTCGACACCGCCCAGCAGCTCCTTGGTCAGCATCGATCCGTAGGAGCTCCGGTCGGCGGCGGAGGCGTTCGACACGAAGTACCGGGGGTCCTCCTCTCCGTCCACGCGGACGACGCCGAACCAGGCGTCCTCCTGCTCGATGAGGGCGACCACCGTGTCGTCGTCGACAGCGGCGGAACGTGCGAGATCGATCAGATCACTGAGGGACTCGACGTCGTCGAGTTCCAGGTCGCTCGCTTCCCACCCGTCTTCGGTGCGCGCGAGCAGTGCGGCGAAATACACCGTGACTCTCCCACTGGTCATAGGCGTGCCGGTTGGAGGTCCCCCCGGCCGGAGGTTGGGGTGTGAACGGTCCTGACACAAGCTGTTCGCACCCCGCCCAATCGGCATCGTGGCAGAAACAGCGGCTTTGCGAGAGGTCTTCCGCGCGGCGGCCGTGTCGCGGCGCCGGGCGGAGGGCCGGTCAGGGGCCGGTCGCTGCCGTGGGCATCGTGCCCGTCACCAACGGAACGTACGCATCCGCATCTGCTGGCGCATCCGGGCCGCACGGGCACGCCGCGGCTGCACCCGGTCGCGCAGCGCCCGGGCCTCCATCAGGTCGCGCAGGAACTGCGCACGGCGCGCCCTGCGCTGGGCCGCCGTCTCCGGCGGGTCGTCCGCCTCGCTCCCCTTGCCGTCGTTCACGGGCTGCGTCTTGGGCATCGGCACCACCCCAGGCTGGTCCGGTCGTCCTCCTCCGCCGGCGCGAAGCAGACCCCCCGCTCCCACCTTCCCCCCGTCGGGGCGTTTGATGCCACCCCTTCCCGGATCGGCCCAGGTCAGGGCAGGGGGTGGCTGAAGGGTCAGCTCACTCCGCGTGGCCGGATCCGGCCGGTGCCCTCAGGCCGCCCCGTCGTCGTCGTGCAGGGCGGGGACGACGGCCACCGGGCCGTGCGCGTGCTGCAGGACGGCGTGCGCCACCGACCCGATCAGCAGGGACCGCCGCCGCGGATGGTGGCGGCCGACCACGACCAGCGCGGCCGACCGGGACGCCTCCACCAGCCGCCCCGCCGCGTCCCCGGGCACGGCCGCCTGCTCGACCGGGACGTCCGGGTGGCGGGCCCGCAGCGGGGCCAGCCGCTCCGTCTGGGCCCGCAGCATCTCCCGTTCGGCCGGCACCCCGTCCGCGCCGTCGGCGAGGGCCTCGGGCGGGATCACCGCGAACGGGCTGTCGATCACCATCATCGGCCCGGGCGGCAGCGCGTACGCGGAGACCACCTGGACGGTGGTCCCCCGGGCGGCGGCTTCCGCGAACGCGAAGGCCAGTACGTCCTCGGGGGTCTCGGCGGCGTGCAGCCCCAGCACCACCCGCCCGGCCGAAGCCCCGTCGGCGTCCCGCGCCTCGCGTCCCTCGTGCGGGACCACCACCACCGGGCAGGACGCCGTGGTGGCCACCGCCCGGCTGCTCGACCCGAGCAGCAGCGCCGCGAACCCGCCCCGCCCCCGGGAGCCCATGACCAGCATCAGCGGCGCCTGCTCCGCGCTGACGGCCCGCAGCGCCTCGGGCACGGAGCCCTCCAGGGCCTCGTAGCGGACCTCCGCCGGGAGCTCCGGGCCGGACTCCAGCAGGGCGCGGACCCGGTCGCCGACGGGGTCGGCGTACTCCTCGGGCTCGTTCGGGTCGTGCAGGGCCGAGCGGCGCCCCGCGTACAGCTGGGAGACCTCGGGCAGGACGTGGGCCACCATCAGGCCGGTGCCGTGGCGCAGGGCGGCCAGGCGGGCCCACTCCAGGGCGCGCAGGCTGTGGTCGGACCCGTCGACGGCGGCGATCACCGGTCCGCCGCTCCCCTGGCCGTTGCTCATCCGTCCACAGTGCCGGGCGGCGCGGCGGCCCGCATCCGGAAGGGCCGCGGACGCGCGCGGGACGCGCCGCGCCCCTTCCACCGCGTAGCCTTTTGGCAGCAGGTCGCGAACAGGCGGCCGTTTTTCGCAGGTAGCAGGGTCGCAGATCGCAGGTCGAAGCCCGGCTGAGTCTTGGAGGATGTTGTGCGTTTGCAGGTCGTCGATCACCCCTTGGTGGCGCACAAACTCACCACGCTGCGCGACAAGCGCACCGACTCCCCCACGTTCCGTCGGCTCGCCGACGAGCTGGTGACGCTCCTCGCGTACGAGGCCACCCGCGACGTGCGCACCGAGCAGTCCGACATCGAGACCCCGGTCGGCCCGACCACCGGCGTCAAGCTGTCGCACCCGCGCCCGCTGGTCGTGCCGATCCTGCGCGCCGGCCTCGGCATGCTGGACGGCATGGTCCGGCTGCTGCCGACCGCCGAGGTGGGCTTCCTGGGCATGGTCCGCAACGAGGAGACCCTGGAGGCCTCCACGTACGCGACGCGCATGCCCGAGGACCTCTCCGGGCGCCAGGTCTACGTCGTCGACCCGATGCTGGCCACCGGCGGCACGCTGGTCGCCGCGATCCAGGAGCTCATCAAGCGCGGCGCCGACGACGTGACCGCCGTGGTGCTGCTGGCCGCGCCCGAGGGCGTCGAGGTCATGGAGCGCGAGCTCGCGGGCACGCCGGTGACGGTCGTGACGGCCGCCGTGGACGAGCGGCTCAACGAGCACGGCTACATCGTGCCGGGCCTGGGCGACGCGGGCGACCGCATGTACGGCTCCGCCGAGTAGCGCAGCGGTAGGGCTCTCAGCACTTCTTCGAGGAGGGCGCGGGCGCGGGGTTGGCCAGGACGGCCAGCGCCTTGTCCGCGTCCTCCTTCTTGTTCAGCTCCTTGAAGGAGTCGCCCAGGATCAGGTCGATGTCCGCGCCCTCGCGGGTGTCGGTCTGCTGGGTGACCCCGGTGAGCTGGGTGCCGAGGACGGAGTAGGCCGCCTTGTCGGTGCGCGGGGAGCCGAGCAGTATCCCGGGCCCGGGGACCTTCTTGTCGAAGTCGGCGGGGGCGTTGCCGACGTGGCCGACGGTGAAGCCGCGCTTCTTCAGCTCGTCGCCGACGGCCTTGGCCAGGCCCGCGCGCGGGGTGGCGTTGTAGACGTTGACGGTGATCTGGCCGGGCTGCGGCAGGACGACCGCGGGGGCGGCGGACGCGGCGGGGCCGGGGTTCGCGGCCGCGGCCGGGGTGGCGGAGGCGGGGCCCTTGGTCGCACAGTCCCCGGCCGCCGCGGTGTGCTTGCCGCCGTCGCCCCGGAACACGTCGATGAGCTGCAGTGCCCCGTAGCCGAGCAGCGCCAGCGCGAGGACCGATCCGAGCAGGGCGAACACGAGCTTCCGGCGTCGCCGCGGCCGGCTCATGCGGGGGTAGGCGGTCCCCGTGACGCGGTACTTTCCGCCCATGCCGGGGGGAGTGAGCATGCTCATGGGCGCAGCGTAGTGCCGTACCGGAACGATGCCTACTAAATGATCTGTTGATCGGGTAAGGCAGACCCGAAAGGCGCAACCGGCGCCCCGTCCGCCCCTGGTCAGTCCATTTCGAGGACGCGCGCGTGCAGGACCTGGCGCTGCTGGAGGGCCGCGCGCACGGCGCGGTGCAGTCCGTCCTCCAGGTAGAGGTCGCCCTGCCACTTCACGACGTGCGCGAAGAGGTCGCCGTAGAACGTGGAGTCCTCGGCGAGCAGCGTCTCCAGGTCCAGCTGGCCCTTGGTCGTCACGAGCTGGTCCAGCCTGACCGGGCGCGGGGCGACGTCCGCCCACTGCCGGGTGGTTTCCCTGCCGTGGTCGGGGTACGGCCGTCCGCTACCGATGCGCTTGAAGATCACACGGAAAGCCTACCGGGCCGGTGCCTCCGGGCGCAGCCTCGCTCCAGCGGTGCAAAAGTGGCACACAGGGCTATTCCGGGAGTGACGCATGAGCCAGAGCATCGATCCGCCCGAGCCGGCCGCCACTGCGGGGGGACAAACGGACCCGAACGGTCCGGCCGCCGCCATCGCCGCCGGGTACGCCTTCAGCGGGCCCGCGCTGGAGCTGGGGGCCCTGCTCTGGGACGGGGTCTGCGACCCGGGGCGGCAGATCCGCGTCCCGCTGTCGATGCTCAACCGGCACGGACTCGTCGCGGGCGCCACCGGCACCGGGAAGACCAAGACCCTCCAGCTGATCGCCGAGCAGCTCTCCGCCAACGGCGTGCCGGTCTTCCTCGCCGACGTCAAGGGCGACGTCTCGGGGATCTCCGCCCCCGGCGCGCCGGGCGGCAGGACCGAGGAGCGGGCGCGGGAGGTCGGCCAGAGCTGGGAGGCCACCGGATGTCCCGCCGAGTTCTACTCCCTGGGCGGGATCGGCCCCGGGATCCCGGTCCGGGCGAGCGTGACCGCGTTCGGGCCGGTGCTGCTGTCGAAGGTGCTCCAGCTGAACCAGACCCAGGAGCAGTCGCTCGGCCTGATCTTCCACTACGCCGACTCCAAGGGCCTGGAGCTGATCGACCTCAAGGACCTGCGGGCGGTCGTCGCCTTCCTCGTCTCCGACCAGGGAAAGCCGGAGCTCAAGGGGATCGGCGGGCTCTCCACCGTCACCGCCGGGGTGATCCTGCGGGCGCTCACCGCATTCGAGCAGCAGGGCGCCTCGGAATTCTTCGGCGAACCTGAATTCGACACCAGTGAATTCCTGCGAACGGCTCCGGACGGGCGCGGGGTGGTTTCCGTACTGGAACTTCCGGCCGTACAGGACAAACCACAGCTTTTCTCTACATTCCTGATGTGGCTGCTCGCCGACCTCTACGCCGACCTCCCGGAAGTCGGCGATCTGGAGCAGCCCAAACTGGTCTTCTTCTTCGACGAGGCCCACCTCCTCTTCAACGGGGCCTCCAAGGCCTTCCTGGAATCCATCACCCAGACCGTGCGCCTCATCCGCTCCAAGGGCATCGGCGTCTTCTTCGTCACCCAGACCCCCAAGGACGTCCCCGCCGACGTCCTGGCCCAGCTCGGCAACCGCGTCCAGCACGCCCTGCGCGCCTTCACCCCCGACGACGCCAAGGCCCTCAAGGCCACCGTGCGGACCTTCCCGAACTCCCCGTACGACCTGGAGGAGTTGCTGACCGGCCTCGGTACCGGCGAGGCCGTCGTCACGGTGCTCAGCGAGAACGGCGCCCCCACCCCCGTCGCCGCCACCCGGCTGCGCGCCCCGCAGTCGCTGATGGGGCCGATCGACCCGGCGGCGCTCGACGCCGCCGTCAAGGCCTCGCTGCTGTACTCCCGTTACGCCGAGCCCGTCGACCGGGAGTCGGCGTACGAGAAGATCACCGCCGAACAGGCGGCCGCGGAGGCCCAGGCGGAGGCCGCCGCCGCGGCGGCCGAGGCCGACAAGCAGGCCAAGGCCGCCGAGCGGGCGGCGCGCAGCGCCCCGAAGCCGGAGCCGTCGCTGGCCCAACAGGTCGTCGGCAGCGGCCTGTTCCGTTCACTGGCCCGCTCGGTCGGCACCCAGCTGGGGCGCGAGATCTCCCGCTCCCTCTTCGGCACGGCGCGCCGGCGGCGCTGAGCCGCGGGTCGAGTCCAGGAGGAATCAAGCGAACCGGTTGTCCGCCTTACGGCAGCCGCTGACAGACTCGTGTCCATGCGGACCGAACTGACCGACACCACGTCCAGCAAGATCGACCGGGCCCTGCTGGCGGCCCGGCGCGCCGTGGGCAGCCCCACCATGGGCCTCGTGCTCACCCTCGTCGTCGTCACCGACGAGGAGAACGCCTACGACGCCGTACGCGCGGCCTCCGAGGCCTCGCGCGAGCACCCCTGCCGGATCATCGCGGTGATCAAGCGGACCCACCGGGGCCCGGAGCGGCGCCGGCGGACCCGGCTGGACGCCGAGCTGCGCGTGGGCTCGGACGCCGGCTCCGGCGAGATCGTCATCCTGCGCCTGCACGGGGAACTCACCACCCAGGCCGGGTCGATCGTGTTGCCGCTGCTGGTGCCGGACGCGCCGGTGGTCGCCTGGTGGCCGGCCGACGCCCCCGCCGACCCGGCCCGTGACGACCTGGGCGCGCTGGCGCAGCGCCGGATCACCGACGCGCAGGCCGCGGCGGAGCCGGTCGGCGTGCTGGCCGAACGCGCGGCCGCCTACGCGCCCGGCGACACCGACCTGGCCTGGACCCGGCTCACGCCGTGGCGTTCGCTGCTGGCCTGCGCCTTCGACCAGAACACCTCGCGGGTGACCGCGGCGGCCGTGGAGAGCGAGGCCGACAACGCCAGCGCCGAGCTGCTGGCGCGCTGGCTGGAGGACCGGCTCGGGGTGCCGGTGGCCCGGGTGGCCACCGCCGGGCCGGTCATCACCCGGGTCCGGCTGGAGACCGGCGCCGGCGAGGTCGTGGTGGACCGGCCCACCGGTTCGCTGGCCACGCTGGTCCTGCCGGGCTGGCCGGACCGGAAGGTCGCCCTCAAGATCCGCAGCACGGCGGAACTGATCGCGGAGGAGCTGCGGCGCCTCGACGCCGACGAGGTCTACGCCTCGGCGCTGCGCAGCAGGCGGCCCGCCCAGGCCTCGCTCTCGGCGTAGTGGTTGTCGTACGCGGGCTGGCTGTCGATGATGTCCTGGACGGTGGCCTCGCCCGCGTGCACCCGGCCGAGCAGGCGGTAGTAGTCGAAGCGGGCCATGCCGGGGGTGAACCCGACGAACACCTCGGCGGTGTGGCCGGCGGAGGGGGCGAAGGCGTGCTTCACGCCGGGGGCGATGCTGAGGAAGTCGCCCTTGGTGAGGGTGTGGACCTCGTCCCCGACGAGCACGTCGAGCCGGCCGTCGGTGACGTGGAAGAACTCGGTGGCCTTGGTGTGGAAGTGCACCGGGGCGCCGGCGGCGCCCACCTCGAAGGTGGCCGTGTTGCAGGTGAGTTCAGGGGTGTCGGTGAGCAGGGTGATGACGCTGCCGGGGGCGTCGCTGACGCGTTCGGCGGTGGTGGCGCGGAGGGGCTTCTCGGTCATCCGGCCGACGTTACGGGGCCCGGCGCACGGGGGCTCCACCGGGCCGGACGGTCCGTCAACTCAGCTGTGGCGCAACGGGTCCACGCACCGCCCCCGGCCTACGCGCCGCCCCCGCCCTTCGCGGCCTTGGCGGCGGCCTTCGCGGCCTGCTTGTACTCGCGGACCTTCGCCAGGGACTCCGGGCCGGTGATGTCCGCCGCCGAGCGGTGGACGTTCGCGGGGCCGTAGCCCCCGGCCGCCTCGCGCCAGCCCTTCGGCCGGACCCCGTACCGCTTGCCCAGCAGGGCCAGGAAGATCTGCGCCTTCTGCTCCCCGAACCCCGGCAGCGCCTTCAGCCGGGCCAGCAGCTCCGCCCCCGTCCCCGCGTCCGCCCAGACCGCCTCCGCGTCCCCCGCGTAGTGCTCCACCAGGTACGCGCACAGCTGCTGGATCCGCTTCGCCATCGACCCCGGGTACCGGTGCACCGCGGGCTTCTGCGACAGCAGCGCGGCGAAGGCCTCCGGGTCGTACGCGGCGATGGCGTGGGCGTCCAGGTCGTCGGCGCCGAGGCGCTGCGCGATCGTCCAGGGCCCCGAGAACGCCCACTCCATCGGCACCTGCTGGTCCAGCAGCATCCCGGTGAGCGCGGCCAGCGGGCTGCGGGCGAGCAGGGCGTCGGCTTCGGGCTGCTGCGCGAGCCGGATGGTGATGTCGTCCATGCCCCCAGCCTCTCCCGTGACCGCACCCGGTGCCCGTTCGGCGCGCGGTTGTCAGACCCCCGCCCTAGCGTGGGAGGGACGTACGAGCCGGACGACACACGCACGCGAGACGACACAGGAGTCGATCGACCATGGCCGAGTTCCCGGAAGGCACCCCCTGCTGGGTGGACGCGATGTTCACCGACGTGGAGGCCGCCAAGGAGTTCTACGCCGACGTACTGGGCTGGACCTTCGGTGAGGCCACCAGCGAGTACGGCAACTACACGCAGGCCTACTCCGGCGGCAAGGCGGTCGCGGCCGTCGTCCCGCCGATGCCGGGCGCCGACGCGCCCTCCCAGTGGTGCCTGTACTTCGCCTCGGACGACGCCGCCGCCACCGCCGAGAAGATCAAGGCCGCGGGCGGCACGCTGATGATGGAGCCGATGCAGGTCGGCACCTTCGGCACGATGGCGATCGCCAAGGAGCCCAGCGGAGCGGTCTTCGGGGTCTGGCAGCCGGGTGAGCACAAGGGCTTCGAGAAGCTGGGCGAGGCCGGCTCGTACGCCTGGGCCGAGCTCTACACCCGTGAGCCCGGTGAGGCCGATCCGTTCCTGGAGCGGGTCTTCCCGTACGAGTCCCGGCAGATGGAGACCGGCGGGGCCGAGTGCGACGACCCGGCGGCGGCCGGGATGGACTTCAAGATCTTCAGCGTGGGCGGCGCCGACCACCCGGTGCTGGGCCGGATGAAGATGGGCGACGAGTTCCCGCCGCAGGTCCCGTCCTACGTCCAGGTCTACTTCGGCGTCCCCAACTGCGACCTGGCGGTGGAGAAGACGAAGGCGCGGGGCGGGCTGCTGTACTTCGGCCCGATGGACAGCCCCTTCGGCCGCTTCGCCGCGCTCGGCGACCCGCAGGGCGCGGTGTTCGCCGTGATCGACATGGACACGCGGGTCGGGGAGATGCCGGAGTTCGCGTAGCGGAGGGCGGAGGGCGGAGGGCGGAGGGCGGAGGGCGGAGGGCGGAGGGGCGGGGGGGGGTGTGTGGGGGGGGGGGGGTGGGGGGGTGGGGGGTTGGGGCCGGGGCGCCCGTGGCCCCCGGTCGGGGCACGGGCGCCCGGGTGTCTCAGCTGACCCCGTAGACCACGTACGCCGGCTGCACCAGCGGTACGGCGGGCCACAGCAGCGGGGCGGGGGCCAGGGTGAGGACGAGGGGGTAGCCGGCCGGCGGCGGGAAGGGGACGGAGTTCTGCGCGGCCTGGGCGGGAATGCAGGTCAGGAGGCCGGCACCGAGAGCGAGCGCCGCGGCGGCGGCGATGTTCTTGATCATGCGTGCAGAGATAGTGGCTGTGCGTGACCGGCCGCCAGCCGAGGACACGCCGCGTCACCCGTCTGCCGGAACCGGTTCACCGCAGAAAGGTTTGACCGGCCCGGCCTTCACCCTGATGGGAGGCGCCCGTTCGGGTCCGGGCCCGTGGCGGGGGCCGGGCCGGGGGGTTCGTAGGGTTCGGCGCATGACGAATCGTTTCAGTGACGCGTTCCTGCTCGAGGCCGAACGGCATGCCGCCTGGGGGGCGGCGCAGCTGGAGGTGCTCACCTCCTTCCTGCCCGACGGTCCCTGGACCGCCGAGCTGTCCTCCTGCACGTACGAGCAGGGCGGGCTGGAGCTGCGCGTGGCCGTGCTCGGGACGTACGACATGGACGAGCGGTCCTGGATGTGGGGCTGGGCCAACCCGGGCTGGCGGGGCGCCGAGGTGGTCGCCCTCACGGAGACCGTCGAGCGGTACGGGCGGGCGCACGGGATACCCGAACTGACCGACGGACTCGTCGACCTGTCCGGGTTCGACGACCCGCACCGGGCGGCCGAGATGCTCGCCTTCACCGGGATGGGCGTGGCCGGGGCCCCCGGCTACCTGGGGCAGATGGCGGGGCCGGCCACCCGGGTCTACTTCCTGCCCGACGACCCGCGGGTCCCGCGGGCCGGGCTGGACCCGGTGACCCTGCCGCGGGTGCTGCTCACCGGCGCGGGGCTGATCGGCCATTCGGCACCGCAGGTCGTCCGCGGGTTCTTCGAGCACCACGGGCTGCCGTACCGGGTGGAGGGGCAGGGTGAGCGGATCGTGGCCGGGCTGCCGGACGGGAACGCGGTCGAGGTCGGGTTCGACGGGCTCGGGCGGATCTCGGGGGTGGGGGTCGACCGGATCAGCCGGTGACCGGGGCGGCCGCTCCGGCCCGGCGGCTCACGTGCAGCCCGCGCAGGTCCCGGGGACGGGGCTGCGGAAGGCCTTGTCGCACTTCGGGCAGGTCTGGAAGGGGTCCGGGGGGACGTAGGCGGGCCTGCGCGCGGCGGGCGGCAGGTCCGGGGGCTCCTGGGCGGTGAGGCGGTGGTGGATCAGGCCCGCCGGGTTGGTCAGCGGAATGGGGAGTCTCGCCGTGAGGACGCAGATCACCGCTTCCCTGGTGACCCCGCGTTCCAGCCAGGGTTCGAGCTGGGGGGCGAGGCGTTCGATGTCCTGGCGTCCGAGGAGCAGGCGGGGGTCGGCGCGGCGCAGTTCGGCGAGGACGGCCATGGCCGCCCGCCGGGCGGGGGTGGGTCCGGGAGCCGGTTGGGCGGCTGGTTCGGGGGGCGGCGCGGGGGCCGGTTCCCGTTCCAGGACGGGCTCCAGGACGGACTCCGGGTCAGGCTCCGGGTCCGGCACGGGCTCCGGCTCTGGGTCCGGCTCCTGCTCTGGGTCCGGCTTCGGTTCCGGCTCCGGGGCGGGCTTCGGTTCCGGTTCCGGGGCAGGCTTCGGTTCCGGCTCCGGGGCAGGCTTCGGTTCCGGCTCCGGGGTGGGCTCGGGTTCTGGCTCCGGCTTCGGTTCCGGCTCCGGTTCCGGGGCGGGGTGCTGTGGCGGAGGTGGCTGGGGTGGGCGGGTCGCCGCGGTCTTGGGGTGGTTGTAGGACACCGTATGGGTGACGAAGCGGCCGTCGGGCAGTTGTTCGCGGACCCGCTTCAGGTATCCGTACGCCTCCAGCTCGCGCAGCGCGGACGCGATGCGGATCTCGCCCTCGGGCAGGCGCCTGGCCAGGTCTTTGATGCCGATCGGGGCGCCGGACGGCAGCGACTGGATGTACGCGGCCAAGCCGCGGGCGGTCAGCGTGAGGTGCGGGTGCTGCGTCAGGTGGTTGCCGATGATGGTGTACCGGGTCGTGTGACGGACGTTGGAGTGACGAACGCCGTACGTGGCGCGCTCGGGCGCGCTAGGGTGCTCAGGAGCCATGGGAAGTGGTGTGTACTTCCTACTTGGTCAGGCCCTCGTCCGGGATTGCCGTCCCGGCGGGGGCCGTCTTCGTTTGTGGGGTGGTCGGGGCGAGCATATGCCCGGCAACCCGGCCGAAATCCAGCTGAGTTGGACTTCTTCACCCGTGTGAGTGAGATGGCCCTGCGCGGGAGGCTGGTGGGGTGGGGAGAGGTTCTTTCTCCGGTACTTGCGAAGCAAAAGAAACGTACGGGCGCACCGGATCGCGTTCTCCCACAACCCGGTTGACCTCCGGTCAGATGCTGCGGGCGGTGATGTCGCCGTAGGCGGTGGTGGCGCGGATGGTGAGGGCGGCGGCGGGGCCGTCGGTGTTGTTCAGGGCGTTGTGGATGCGGCCGTAGCCGGTGCCGGCGTCGAGGGTGGCGGAGACCCCGCGGGCGGCTCCGACCGTGATGGCGCCGTGCTGGGTGGAGAGGGTGACCGCTCCCTTGGCGGCCTCGGCGACGGTGATGTCGCCCTTCTGCGTGCTGATCTCCGCCGGGCCGTTCAGCCGGCCGAGCACGACGTCGCCGGCCTGGACGGTCAGCCGCGCGGAGCCGGCCTCGTCCAGCTTGACCTGGGCCTGCGCGCCCTCGAAGACGACCGTCCCGAGCCGTCCGACGCCCCGGAGGTCGGCCGCGGCCGCCTTCGCCTCGACGTGGGAGCCGGCCGGCAGCTGCACGGTCACCTCGACGGCGCCGGAGCTGCCGAGGAGGCGGTTCTTCGCGGGGGCGGCCGCGATCCGCAGCACGCCGTCGCGGAAGTCCACCGTGATCTGCTCGGCCGCCTTCACGTCGCGGCTCTTGGCGGGGTTGGCGGGGCGGACCTCGACGGTGGCGTCGGAGCGGTCCGCGGCGATCAGCTGGACGAGTCCGGCCGGGATGTCGAGGACGGCCGAGACGGGGGCGGTGACGGCGAACTTCTGCATCGTGGTCTCCTGCGCTGGGCGGTTGCTCCGTCTTGTTTCTTACATGGGAAACGCTATGTTGCGTTCAAGGGCATGGCAACAGAGTGGCGGTACTGAAGTGAAGTACATGCAGGTCAGAGCCGAGAAATCGTTGCAGTGAGCCTGCGGTTTAACGCAACGAACCTGATGCGAACGTTGCAATGAACTGAGGTGAACGCCACGTCCCGGGCTCAGGGGCCGCAGGACTCCGCAAGGTACGTCGCGGCCAGGGTGCCGGCCCGCGTGAACCAGTCGTTCAGCACCGCGACCTCCTCCGGGCTGTACGTCGCGAACAGCTGCGCCAGGAGCGCGTAGTACGGCTCGTACACGTCGCGGACGCGCTGCGCGGCCTCGGGCACGGCGACCACGCGCACGCGGCGGCCGTCGGCGGGGTCGGGTTGCCGGGTCACGTACCCGCCGCGCTCCAGCCGGTTGACGATGCCGGTCACGGCGCCGGTGGTGACGTGCGCGCGGGCGGCGAGGTCGCCGGCGGTGACGGGGGCGTCCCCGGCCTGGAGGACGTACGCGAAGCAGATGAGGTCCGTCGGGCTGAGGCCCAGGTTCCGGGCGAACTCCTGCTGGGCCACCATGCTCGTCGCGATCAGGTCGTCCATCGCGCCGATCGCGGCCGGGATGGACGCGTCGGGGCGGGGCGTGCTGCCCTCCATTGAAAATCCCTTAGTGCCTAAGATAAATTGCTTACTGACTAAGACATCATAGGTCGACAGGGGTGACGTATGAGCGCGCACGGATACGACGAGGGCCACACGGTCGCCGGCTGGTCGGGGACCGCCGTCGCCTGCGCCGGGGCCGCGGTGCTCGGCCTGGGGGTGGTCGGCTGGACGCCCGGGATATGGATCGGGATCGCCGTGGTGGCGGCGGCCGCGGTGCTCACCTGGGTGCTGCACCTGACGGGCTGGGGCAAGGGGCCCGGCCCGCGCCCGAAGGAGCACTGGCCCATGGGCGCCCGCGACCGCACCGCGCGCGAGGGGCACACCGGGTGCCTCGGGTGCCGCATGGCCGGCCGGCGGCCCGCGGCCGCCGGGGCCGTCAGTCGATGAAGACGCTCCGGCCGCGCCCGATGGCGGTCCGGCCCGGATTGATCTGCTGCACCACCTGGTCGTCGCAGTCCGTGCCGGACCACACGAACGCCACCTCGTCCGTGTGGTTGGCGACCCTCGGCGGCGCGAAGTCGCCCAGCCGGTAGCAGCCCGACGGGTCCTCGTGCTCCGTTCCGTCGATGACCAGGACCCCCGTCGCCGCCTGCGCCGTGCCCGCCGGGCCGGCCAGTGCCAGCAGTGCCGCCGCCGCGCACGCTCCCAGGGCCTTCCCCGCACGCCGTGCCGTTCGCCTCATCCGTCCGTCCGCCTCTCGACCCGCGCGACCAGCTGTCGTCACGGATGGTAGCGAAGGGTGGCGATGGGTGATCGGAGGTGGCGGCGGCGCGTGTGTCAGACGCCGATGAGCGCCGGGACGTCCAGGGTGCCGAACCAGACGTGGGTCACCGCGCTGACGTAGCGGGCCCCGCAGCGGTCGGACGGGACCACCAGCTGGCTGCCGGGGCCGTCGAGCTCCTCCCCGTCGAGGCGGGTGGCCAGCAGGACCGGGCTGCCGCAGAAGTCGTCGTCCAGTTCCGCCCAGGACAGGACGGTGTGGTGGCCGTCGCCGCCGCTGACCGCCAGGAGGTAGCGGCCACGGTCCTTGCGGCGGCGGGCGTCGAAGACGGGGCCGGCGCCGGAGATGACGTCCCGCAGCAGCGCGCCCTCGAAGACGTGGTGCTGCGGGCCGTTCGTCGCACAGTCGAAGACGACCTTCGCCTGGTGCTGCGGCCATCGCCGCAGGTCGGCGACGGTCAGCGTCGCCGGGTGGTCGAGGTCGCCGTGCAGCAGGAGTGAGGCCATGGGGCAGTCATGCCCGGCTGGAGCGGCGCTGGAACCTCATCTGCCAGGTTAGGAGGCTCCTCCGAGTTGCACCTGTGTGATCAATCGTCGTTTCCGCCTTGCAGCTTCTGGTGGATTGCCCGCCACACCACATCACGTGTCACCGGCAGCTCGGTGAAGCGGATCCCCGTCGCGTTCCGCAGCGCGTTCGTGAAGGCCGGGGCCACCGGGTTGAAGGGGCTCTCGCTCATGGACTTGGCGCCCAGCGGGCCGATCGCGTCCGAGGTCTCCATGAAGTGGACCTCCGTGCGCGGGACGTCCGCGTACTGCGGGAGCCGGTAGCGGCGGAAGGCGGCCGTGGTGACCTCCCCGCGCTCGTCCACCCGTACGGTCTCGAACAGCGTGGCGCCCAGCGCCTGGGCCACCCCGCCCTCCACCTGGCCCCGGCACTGCATCGGGTTCATGACCTTGCCCGCGTCCGCCGCGTGCACGCTGCGCAGGATCCTCATCTCGCCCGTGTCCGGGTCCACGGCGAGGCGGAACCACTGGGCGTTGAAGGCGACCGAGCGCGGGGAGCCGCCCCAGTGGCCGTCCGCCGCGACCTCCTCCAGCGCGCCCCGGTCCCACGCGGCCTCGTACAGCTCCTTGAGGGTGACGACCCGGCCCGCGCAGTCGAAGGCCTCGGCCTCCAGCCGGCACAGGTGCCGGGCCACGCCGGTGTGGCGGGCGGCGAAGGTCTTCAGGCGCTCCGCCAGCGAAGTGGCCGCGAGCAGCACGGCCTTGCCCGCCACCACCGTGCCGGCCGAGCCGAACGCGCCGGTGTCGTGGCGGACCACGTCGGTGTCGGACTGGCGGACGGTGATCCGGTCGACCGTGGTGTTCAGGGCGCCCGCGGTGATCTGCTTGTGGACGGTGGTGGTGCCGTTGCCGAACTCCGCCGTGCCCACCGCGATGTCGTACGTGCCGTCGCGCAGCAGGCTGACCCGGGCGTCGGCGAAGTGGCCGCCGGGCGGCCCGGTCGCGATCATGGCGACGGCCGATCCGGTGCCGGTGAGCCAGCCCTCGGGGACGTCCTCGTGGCTGCGGTCCTCGGCCTCGGCCCGGCGGACGATGTCCATGCACTGCTTCATCCCGTACGAGGCGATGAAGAGGTCCTCCTCGTGGCCGATCGGGGTCACCATGTGGTCGCCGGCGCCGATGACGTTCTTCTCGCGCAGTTCCAGGGGGTCCATGCCGAGGCGCAGGGCGAGCTCGTCCATCACCGATTCGAGGGCGAAGAGGACCTGGCCCAGGCCGTAGCCGCGGAAGGCGCCCGCCGGCACGGTGTTGGTGTAGACGGAATACGCCTCCACCTCCTTGTTCGGCGCCTTGTAGACGGCGAAGGACTCGCCCGCGCTGTGGAACATGACGGCCGGGCCGTGGTTCCCGTAGGCGCCCGTGTTGGAGACGATGCGGATGCGCAGGGCGGTGAGCGTGCCGTCCCGCTTCGCCCCGATCTTGATGGTGATCTTGAACGGGTGGCGGGTGGTGGCCCCGTAGAACTGCTCGGCCCGGGTGAATTCGAGCTTCACCGGGCGGCGCAGCTTCAGGGCGGCGAGGACCACGACGTCCTCGGTGAGCATCTCCTGCTTGCCGCCGAAGCCGCCGCCCACGCGGCCCGCGACGACGCGCACCTCGTCCTCGTTCAGGTCGAACAGGGCGCACAGGGCCCGCCGGGTGAGGAAGGGGGCCTGGCTGGAGGTGCGGACGGTGACGCGTTCGCCGTCGCCCTCCTCCTTGGGCTCGAAGTACGCCACGCAGCCGTGGGTCTCCAGGCTGGCGTGCTGCACGCGCTGGGTCCGGAACGTCTCCTCGTGGACGACGTCCGCCTCCGCGTATCCCCGCTCCATGTCGCCGATCGTGCCGTGGACCTCGCCGCACACGTTGTTCTCGGCGCGGAAGATCCCCGACTCGGGGCCCTTGGGGTGCAGGACCGGCGCGCCGGGCAGCATCGCCTCCTCCGGGTCGACGACGTACGGGAGTTCCTCGTACGTGACGACCACGCGCCGGCAGCCCTCCTCGGCGGCCTGCTCGCTGTCGGCGACCACGGCCGCCACGCGCTGGCCGACGAAGCGGACCACGTCGTCCAGGACCCGGGTGTCCATCGGGTCCTCGGTGGGGTGCTCGTGGCGGGCGGAGGAGTACAGGTGGTCGGGGGCGTCGTGGTGGGTGAACACGGCGTGCACGCCGGGGACCTGGAGGGCCTCGCGGATGTCGATGTCGACGATGCGGGCGTGCGGGTGCGGGGAGCGCAGCAGTTTCATGTGCAGCATCCCGGGCACCTCGACGTCGAAGGTGTAGCGGGCGGTGCCGGTGACGACCTGGGGGCCGGCCGGGGCGCCCGGGCTGCGGCCGACGGCCTGGCCCGCCTCGGGCTCCTCGATGTGCTTCACCCCGCGGACGGCGTCCTCGATGGCCCGGTAGCCGGTGCAGCGGCAGATGTTGCCCTTGAAGGCGCGCGGGAGGTCGTCGAGCTTGCCGTCGTCGTGGGCGGTGCCCCGCTCGGCCTGGAGGGCGGAGGTGGTCATCAGGAACCCGGCGGTGCAGAAGCCGCACTGGAAGCCCTGGGCCTCCAGGAACTGCCGCTGCGCCGGGTGGAGGTCCCCGCACGGGGAGGCGAGGCCCTCGACGGTGGTGACGGAGCGGCCCTCGGCGCGGACGGCGGGGTAGAGGCAGCTGTGCACCGGCTGCCCGTCGACGTGGACGGTGCAGGCCCCGCAGTCGCCCTGGTCGCAGCCCTTCTTGACGCCGAACCAGCCGCGTTCGCGCAGGTAGGTGCGCAGGCACTGGCCCGCTCGGGGCTCGTCCTCGAAGCGCTGCCTGTTGATCTCGATCTCGTAGCTCATCGGGGTCCCTCCGGGAGGCAGAGTTCGCGGCGGACCTGCTCGGCCTGGAGCAGGGCCATGTGCCGCCGCCACTCGGGCAGTCCGTGGATGTCGTCGAACCACTCGCCGGGGCGGACGGCGGAGTCGATCGCCTCACGGAGTTCGGCCGCGGTGGGCGGCAGCGCGAACCAGAAGCGGAACGGGCGGGTGGTCGCGGCGGAGACGGTGACGGCGAGGGAGCCGTCCTGGGGGTCGGCGGCCCCGATCACCAGGGAGCCGGAGCGGCCGAGACCGTAGAGGGAGGCCTGACGGAAGGCGGTGCGGGCCTCCAGCGCGCGGGCGGGCAGGCGGACCGAGCGCAGCATCTCGCCGTCGCGCAGGTCCTTGACGCCGGCGCCGCGGATGAACTCGGTGACGGGCATGCGGCGGGTGGCGCCGTCCTGGCCCTGGAGCAGCACGGTGCCGTCGAGGGCGGCGGTCAGGGAGATGACCGGGCCGGCCGGGAGGGCGTTGCAGAGGTTCCCGCCGACGGTGGCCATGTTCCAGATCTTGAAGCTGGCCAGGAAGGCCCGGCAGCACTGCTCGAACAGCGGGGCGGCGGTGGCGGGCAGGGTGCGGCCGAAGCGGGACAGCTCGGTGATGGTGCAGGTCGCGGCGATGTCGAGGGAGCCGTCGGGCTGCCAGGACAGCGGCGGCCAGCCCATCCGGGACAGGTCGACCAGGCGGCGGACGTGGGGCTGCGGCTCGGAGAACAGGTAGGTGCCCCCGCCGAGGAAGGCGTCGCCGGGGCGCCAGGGTTCGCGGCGGCGGGCATCGCGCACGTCGAGCACCGTGTTGAGGTCCATTTCGCGCCACCAGCCTCTCTGTCGTCCGGGGCGTACGCCTCAGTGAAGCAACGGCGAAGGGGGCGAAACGACTGGTCCAGGCCACGGAAACGAACGAGTCCCGGCGGGATGTCCCTGGATGATTGACCAAGGGGCACAGACAGGGCATAGGCGGGCGCTGTCCTTGCATTTACGATGAGGTTCCTCGTATTCACCTGGCGAATGTGGGTGACCCCCACCGCAAGGAGTCCCTGCCATGCACGTCCTCGACCTGCTCCAGTCCGACAATCTCGGCCTCACCCTGCTCTGGGGCGAAGAAACGCTTCTCGGCCAGGAGGTCAGCGGGGTCACCGCCACCGACCTGGAGGACCCGGGCCGCTTCCTGGGGCCCGGCGAGCTCGTGCTGAGCGGGCTGGTGTGGTGGACGGACGGCGACCTGGTGAAGGCGGACCGGTTCGTCTCCGCCCTCGCCGACGCCGGGGCCACCGCCCTGCTGGCCGGCGAGGAGACCCACGGGCGGGTCCCCGAGGCCCTCGTGGAGGCCTGCCGGGCGTACCGGGTGCCGATCGTGGCCGTCCCGGCGCGGACCAGCTTCCGGGCCGTCACCGAGGCCGTGTACCTCAGGCACTGGGGAGACCTCAGCCGCCGGCCCACCCGCACCTTCGCCCTCCCCGCGAACGTGCGCGCCGAGCTGAGCCGGCTGCTGGAGAACGGCGCCGGGCCCGGCGAGCTCCTGGAGCGGGCCTGCGCGCACCTGGGCCGGGTGGACTGCCACCTGCTCACCGCGAGCGGGCGCACCGTGGCCCGGACGCCCTCCGCCGCGGCGATCCCCGCCCAGCGGGCGGCGTCCCCCTCACGGGGCGGGCTCACGCTGCGCATCGAGGCCGACGGCTCCCCGTACGACGCCTGGCAGCTCCACGTCCCCGACGCGGACGCGGCGCCCCCGCGCGTGCTGCACGAGATCGCCGAGGTGCTGGCCCAGCACCGCGACGGGCCCGCCCACCGCCGGACCGCCGCCGCCCGGGCGGCCGGACGGCAGCTGGCCGGGCTGCTGGCCTCCGACTGCGAACCGGCCGCGCTGGAGGAGGCCCTCACCGCCGCGGGACTGCCCGCACGCGGGCCGTACCGGGTGCTGGCGGCGACCTCCGGCCCGGCCCTGGCCGAGGCCCTCGCGCACGCGGACGGGCTGCCGTGGGCGCTGGGCGAGGCGCCCGGCGGCGAAGCCGTGGCCGTCGTGTACGAGGACCCGCGCGCGGAGAGCGACACGGTGGCCGGGCTGCGTGCCCTGTGGCCGCTGCTCCAGGTCTGCGGCGGCCCGGAGGCCGACCTGCGCCTGGGCGCGGGCGCCGCCGCGGCCGGCCCGGAGGACCTGCGGGCCTCCCTGACCCAGGCCCGCTTCGCGCTGACGGCCGCCGACGCGGTCGCCCCCGTGCGGGGCGTGGAGCAACTGGACACCCTGGGCGGGCTGATGGCCGGGGTGCCCGAGGAGGTGCGGGCGGTGTTCGGCGAGCGGGTGCTGGGCGCGCTCGGGGACGGGATGCTGCGGGAGACCCTGGAGGTCTTCCTGGCCAACAACTGCTCCTGGGCCCGGACCGCGCAGGCCCTCCACCTGCACGTCAACACCGTGCACTACCGGATGGAACGGGTGCAGGTCCTGACCGGCCGCGACCTCTCCCGCCTGGACCACAAGCTGGACCTGTACGCGGCCCTCCGCTGCCGCTGACCGAAGCCCCTACGACCCGCCGGGCGCCCCGGACCCGCCGGGGCCCTTGGGTGCGAGGGGCACGTCCACGTACACCTCCGTCGACTTCACCCGGGCGGTGACGCTGGCGCCCACCTCGATGCCCAGCTGCTCCACCGACTCCCGGGTCACCACGGAGACGATCCGGTGCGGACCCGACTGGATCTCCACCAGGGCCGCCACGTCGTCCACCCGCACCGCGGTGACGATCCCCGCGAAGGAGTTCCGTACGGAGGTGGCCGCGGCGCGCTCGGGCAGCGGGTGCAGTCCGGCGGCGCGTTCCTTGGCGAAGGCGGCGAGCGCCGGCCCGTCGACGGCCCGCGTGCCGTCGGGCGCGCGCAGGGCGGGCAGCCGCCCGGAGTCGGCCCAGCGGCGGACGGTCTCGGGACTCACGCGCAGCAGACCGGCGGCCTGACCGATGGAGTACGTGGGCACCCGCCCACCCTATCGGCGGCCCCCCGCGACCCGGCCGGGGGCGGAGCGCTCACGCGGCCCTCTCCAGGTTGCGCGTCATGCGCTCCAGCACGCTGACGGCGGTCCGGTACTCCTCGGCGGATATGCCCGCCGTCGACAGCTCCCGGAACGCCCCGATCCGCGCACCTGCCTCGGCGAGGCGGTCCCGGCCGGCGTCGGTGAGGGCGAGCCGCCCCGGCTGCGGGCGCACGGCCCAGCCGCCCGCGAGCACCGCCTCGACGGCGGCGGTCAGGGCCCCGGCGTCGGCGTTGGCCGCGAGGACGGCCCGCACGCGGGTGTCGCCTGCCTCCGGATCGTCCGCGGGGCCGTCGAGGACGTCGAGGACGTTGAGGACGTTGAGGACCTGCCAGGTGAGCCGGGTGAGGCCGAGGTCCGCCAGCAAGGCGTCCATCGTGGCGGTCAGGGCCCGGTCGGTGCGGCACAGCCAGTGTCCGATGGGTTTCATGGCGGGTCAGCTCCCGGCGAAGGCAGAGGCGTTCTCGGCGGCCCACTGCGCGTAGGTGCGGGCGGGACGGCCGAGCAGGGAGGCGGTGGTGTCGGCGACGACGGCGGGCCCGTGGCTCGCGGCGGCCCACAGGTCGAGCAGCGAGCCGGCCACCCGCGCGGGCATGAAGGACGACATCTGCCGCTCGGCGGCCTCACGGGATATCCGCTCGACCGGGATCTCCCGGCCGACGGCCCCGGAGAGGACGGAGAGCTGTGCGCGGAAGCTGAGCGACTCCGGGCCGGTGAGGGTGACGGCGCGGCCCCTGAGGGAGCCGCCGGTCAGGGCCTCGAAGGCGATGTCGGCGATGTCCTCGGGGTGGATGGGCGCGATCTGCGCGTCGGGGTAGGCCAGCTGGACCGGCATCGACCGGCCGATGGGGTAGGCCCAGGCGAAGGAGTTGCTCGCGAAGGCGTCCGGACGCAGGAAGGTGCAGGTCAGCGAGGAGGCCGTGAGGGCGCGCTCGACCGTGAGGCTGTGGCCGGCGAGCGGGTCGGTCTCGGCGTCCGGGCCGAGGACCGAAGAGGAGGACAGCAGCACGACGTGCTCCACGCCGGCGGCCTCGGCGGCCTCGACCAGCTCCTGGATCCCGGACGGCTCGGGGTAGAGGAAGACCTGCCGGACGCCGTCCAGCGCGGCGGCGAAGGTCTCGGGCCGGTCGAGGGCGAGTTCGAGGACCTCGACGCCGGCCGGGACGGTCGTTTCGGCCGGGCGGGCGCCGGCGGCGCGGACGGGGTGGCCGGCGGAGTGCAGGCGGGCGATGACGCCCTGGCCGACCTTGCCGCGGGCACCGGTGATGAGAGTGGTCATGGGGAGGCTCCGTTCCGCTCGTCCTGACACGCCGTAATCATTGACTGAAGACATATGCATGCTGACACGCACACGTTTTCATGTCAACACATGTCTGCGGAGAGTCACGTAGATACGATGGGGCCATGAAGAATCACGAGGCGGAGTCGGCCGTCGAGGCCGCCGTGGCCGATGAGCTGCTGAACGCCGTGGGCCCCGCCTTCGGGAAGCTGCGCCGCTCCTCGCTCCTGGACGTCGAGGACCCGATCTCCCCGAAGGACCTCAGCCGGACCCTCGTGCTCAACGTGGTCCTGGAGATCGCCCAGGACGGCGACCGCGAGGTCACCGTCGGCGCCGTCGGCTCCCACCTGGGCGTGGACCCCTCGGTGGCCAGCCGCATGGTCTCCGACTGCATCTCCGCCGGCTACCTGGTTCGCGCCGCCTCGCAGCGCGACGGCCGCCGTACGGTCCTGCACCTCAGCCCCGGCGGCGAGGAGCTGATGGCCCGCTTCCGCCGCCACCAGCGCTCGGCGTACGAGTACATCACCGCCGACTGGAGCGAGCGCGACCGGCTGGAGCTCGCCCGCCTGATGGTCAGGTACGTCGCCTCCCAGGAGGCCCTCCGCCGCACGTAGCCGCACGTAGTCGCACGTGGCCGCACGTGGCCGCACGTGGCCGGACTCGCCCCGCCGCTCAGCGGGCGGCGGCGGCGGCGTTCGTGCGCAGCGAGGCGACGTAGCGGTTGGTGAAGACCATCGGCAGGACGAAACCGGCGGCCTGCACCGCCGTGGCCGTCGTCGAGTGCCCCTGACCCGCGTGGGCGAGGAGCGCGAGGGCCCCGGCGGTCAGGGCGAAGGCGGCCGTCCAGGCGCGGGTGACGACCGTGTTGGCCCGGATGAAGGGCCGCAGTCCCCAGACCTCGCGCGGAGTGGTGCGCTTGGCGATGCCCAGCGTGAACGGCCGGCGGATCAGCAGCGAGACCGCGGCGACCAGCGCCAGGGCGCCCGAGGAGAGGGCCGCCGAGTAGGCGTGCACGCCCGAGTGCGGGTCGGCGAAGGCGATGCCCGCCAGGGCCGCGAAGAAGACCGCCGAGCCCGTCTCGATGATCAGCGAGTCGAAGCCCGCCCCCTCCCGGCGCTGCTGGAGGACCACCGCCACCGCGGCCACCAGTGCGGCGAGCGCGCCCCACTGCCACTGGGCGGACGGGACGACCGCGAAGACGATCCACGGGAGGAAGGTGCGCACGTACGACATCGAAGACCCCCGACTGCTGCTGTTGCCGCTCTGACATTCCTGTTCTGACATGTCGAAGGTAGACCTTCCAAAACTGACATGTCAAGAATGGAATGTAAGGTGAGGGGCATGAGCCTTCGACACGCCCTCCTCGGACTCCTCTCCGAACGCCCGGCCAGCGGCTACGACCTGCTCAAGCGCTTCGAGACCTCACTGGCGAACGTCTGGCCCGCCACCCAGAGCCAGATGTACGGCGAACTGGGCAAACTCGCCGCCGCCGGGTTGATCGGCGTCTCGGCGGAAGGCCCGCGCGGCCGCAAGGAGTACACCCTCACCGACGAGGGCCTGGCCGAACTGCGCCACTGGCTGACGGAGACCAAGCCGCAGCGCTCCACCCGCAGCGACATCCTGCTGCGGGTCTTCTTCCTCGGGGTCCTGACCCCCGAGCAGGCGAGCACGTACCTGACCGGCCTGATGGAGCTCTCCGACCAGGAGTACGAGGCCCTGCGCGCCCTGGAGCGGTCGATCGACTGGGGCGAGGACGCGCTGTCGGTGCACGGCCGGATCGCCCTGGAGTACGGCCTCCGCTTCAACGCGATGCGCCGCGACTGGGCCCGCTGGGCGGCCACCCAGCTCGGCTAGGGGGTGGGCCCGGCGTTCAGAACTCGCCGCCCACCACGAAGGCGTTGAACGGGAAGGGGGCGGTCCGCGGTCGCGGTGCCGCCCCATACCTAAACCCGGGGGCGGTTAATGGCCCCCCACGCGGTACCGGACGAGAAACCGCT